>JAHFMP010000134.1 GCA_023267795.1 Candidatus Woesearchaeota archaeon
AAGAGACTATTGAACAACACATAGAGCTGCAGAAGATGGGGATTGCAGAAGCACAGAAAAAGATTGGTAAATGGGTTATGTGGAACAAAATTTTTGGAGTGCTTTGTAAGATTGCTGAGGTTATTGCAAAGTTCAACAGTATTGTGGCTGGTGTGAGAGCAGCAGTTTTGCTAATTTATGAAGGAGCACGTGTTCTTACAGTAGGAGAAGCTTTACGTCCTTTTGTTGTTTCTGTTAATATTTTTGCTGATCAGGTTTATAGTATTGTTGTTCGTTTTGTCTGGCCAGTGGGTTCTTTTGGTGGAACAGTTGTGACAATAGGAGGTGTAGCAGGACTCAACTCAGTTTCAAAACCAGGTCTTGGCGCAATTGGTGCAATAGTTAAAACAGGGTGCATTCTATATTCAGGAAAATATTGTGAAGGGTTTAATGGATTTGTAAATGATTGGATAGTGAAAGCAGATGAGTATGGAAAACCAGCATATTATGAAGCTTCTGTTAATGGTGAAAATGCTGGGTCAGAAATACCACGAGAACATTTTACTCTCTTAACTGATTGGGATCCTTATAAAAGTATTCATACTGCTCGAAGTTGCTTATACATAGATGCAATAATTTATAATTTAAGAAAACAAAGACAAATCAACTGCATGTATACAACGTGCTTGTCTGAAAATGCACAGAATGGGTTGCCAGCAGATATTTGTGATGTGCAATTCCAAGAACGTAATTGTTTATATGTTGATGGTGCTGCTTATACTGCGTTGGAATCTACAGACCAATTCTGGCACAGAATTCAATTATTGTTAAACACATTTTTCTCTAATATAGACATTTTAGTGGAAAGTGCAGCGTATTATGGTTTCTGTGGTTATTATGATTTAGGCGTACGTGATTTTTCTTCATGGGGATTTGTCGAAATGTATGTTAAAGGAGAGAGTATTATCCCTAACACATTCTGTCATGTTAGTGCAGGATTATTAACTCTTCAGGAAACAGACTGGTTTACCAGTGATATGAATAGTGGATTTCAGGCAAACCTCGAAGGAAATGATTATTGTACTGTGTATGGATAAATTTTCATTCAATATAACAGATGAAAGATAGAAAAATAATAGATATTTGGATTGAAGAAACAATAAAATATCCTGATGAAACAAAGAGACAAGGACACAAATATTACGTAATAAAGAAGCTCAATGGAAAAACGCTCAAAGTTGTTTACACGAGGGAAAATTATATAAAGGTAATTACATCTTTCTTCATAAAATGAAAATACGATACGATCCTGATGCAGATGCCATGTATATTACGTTACGAGAAGAAGAAGTAGACCACACAAAAGAAATAGATGAAAATACAATCATTGATTTTAACAAAGATGATGAAGTAATAGGTGTTGAGATTTTGTTTGTGAAAGAAAGAAACCCAAATCTATTAAAGGAGTTTCAAGTGGAAAATCTTATTTCTGCATAAGAAATTGAAGTAAACCCCCACAGAAACCAACTGGTTCACGAAATCCATGGACTGGGACTTTCAAGCAAACACCAAGAAAGAATTTATTAATTCTCTTTATTTCTCTTTTTTTTCATGAATAAACTCCTTGCAGCGCAGATAAAACAAGATATCCAGTCCATTTCTTTGCAGAGAATGCAGTATCCAATAGTTTTTCTTCAGCCATTCTCTTCTGCATATTTATCTGTTCCTTTTTCTGATGAAAATTTTCATTCTATTAAGCCAGTAGCGTCAGAAAAAACAATTGTTTTTGTCGATGGAGGCAATGCAGAGATTCTCAAGACACCTGACTATTCATTGCAATTCCTTCGTTTTGCAGCAGTTGGATTTCAAGGAGCAAAAAAAATAATGCAGAAAAAGAAAGAAGGATATCTTCTTGTTTCAGCAAAAAAAATTGATAAAGAACTCTATTTTATCACGAAGGGTTATGGTGCTATTAAAGAATTTCCTAAGCTTGTTCTTTCTGCTAAAGATACATTATTTTCAAAAAACAACGAAAGAACAAAACTTGCAGCAGTTGGAGAATTGTTTCGTGCATTGTATGAAATACACTTTGCTTGTTCATTTATAGGTCATGAGAATGTTCTTGTGTTTGACAGGGCATTAGTTCCGCAAAATAATTATGAAGAGGAATCCTTTACAGATTTGTATACTATTGCAAAAAACAGAAATGCAATTATTTGCGGGCTCAGCAAAACAACAGCTTTGCTCTGCAATACAGGAGAGAGTGTTGTCTCGCATCTTGCGTTGTTTCAGAAACAAGGATATTGGCTTTACTATCCTGTTTTCTCAACATACAATTTCAAGCATAATGCAGTGCTTGGTTTTGTAAAATTGCATCCGAAAGCAACACATATTTTCAGGTTTGAAATTGCAGCAGAAAACAAAGCAGTAATAAAACAAATGGTTTCTTCACTTGCATTTCTTGCAAATGATGCAGTTTTTGTCGGATATCCGTATGGTTTATTGGTTGCAGATCAGTTTGCCAGAATCTCAAACAAGGAAAAGGACTATCTTCAGACAATTTTCTTCAACTATGCAGGAAGCAAAGAATTTACTACAACTGCATTAAATGCGCATGATATTCTGGATAGGATTTGACAATTTATTTGATTATAAAAAAGAAGCAACTTTTATAAACAACTCCATATTTTAAACAAATCGCTGAGGTGTCTCAAAGAGATAGTCATCATGAAGATGACGAAGCCTCGGGGGATTGAAAATAATGGTTGGAATTAAAGTTGTTATTGCAGATGCAAAAAAAGGAAAAGCTGTTCAAAAAGAAGTCAGTGAAGAAAATAGCATTGCATTCTACGGGAAAAAGATAGGGGATATTATTCGCGGAGAAATGATTGATCTCACAGGGTATGAGTTCAAAATTACTGGTGGTTCTGATTATTGTGGGTTTCCGATGCGTGCAGATATTTCAGGCGCAGGAAGAAGAAAAATTTTGCTTGTTGAAGGGCTTGGAGCAAAACCATTGAAGTACAAAATCAGAAAAACAAAACAATATCAGTTTCATCCAGGATCTCGCCAGAGAAAAACGGTTTGCGGAAACACAATCCATGATAAAATCACACAAGTGAATTTGCTGGTAATCACGGAAGGAAGCACACAATTGTTTGTTTAAAATGAAAGAACCAAAACAACTGAAGCAAAAAAAAAAAGTAAAGCAAAAGGAAGCAGATCTTTCTCAAGTT
>JAHFMP010000011.1 GCA_023267795.1 Candidatus Woesearchaeota archaeon
CATCACCCTGCCTGCACCATGCGCTGTTGATGCAAAGCTTTTTTCTGCTGATGTTTCTGCACCAAGAAGAATAAAAGATGCTGTTCCCATTGATCCTGGAATTAATACTGGTTGGCCAATCTCTCTATATTTTTTACATATCTCTGGGTTATTTGGACCAAATGCTCTGGTCGCGCCTTTACGATGGATGTACAATTCTTTTTTGATGCCATTAATTTCATAGGTTTCTTTTTTACACATATTATGGGTAACATCATACACTTGGGTGATTTCTTGTGGTCTGATGCTGAACACTGTCCTGAAAGCCTTTCTTACTCCATGCACAATCACTTGTCGATTTGTCCATGCAAAATTTGCAGCTGCACACATTGCACCAAAATATTCTTTTGCCAAAGAAGAATCTGCAGGTGCATAAATGAGATCTCTATCTGGCAAAGAATTTGCAATTTCAGGAAATGCATCCTCAAATTTTCTCAAATAATCAGAACAAACTTGATGGCCAAGACCTCTACTTCCACAATGAATCATCACGCAGATTTGTCCTTTTTCTGTAATGCCCATTGCTTGTGCTGCTTTTTTGTTATGAATCTCATTAACATATTGAATTTCCAAAAAGTGATTTCCTGCGCCTAATGTTCCAAGCTGGTTGTTGCCTCGTGCTTTTGCTTTCTCTGAAACTGTTTTTGGATTTGCGTCTTCTAAACATCCATTACTTTCTGTTACTTCCAAATCTTCTTCGAATGCATAATTGTTTTCCACTGCCCAGTTTGCACCTGTTTTTAGTACTTTGTCTAATTCTTCTCTGCTTAAACGTATTTTGGAATCTCTTCCGACACCACTTGGAACATTTTTGAATAATTCTTCAAGAAGTTCTTTTATTTTTGGTTCGACATCTTCTTTTTTCAGTGGTGTTGCTAATAAACGAACACCGCAATTAATATCAAATCCTACCATTCCAGGACTGATAATTCCATTTTCTACCGGAAACGCTGCAACACCACCTACAGACATACCATATCCTTGATGCGCGTCTGGCATCATGTAGCTGTATTTTTGAATATTAGGTAAACAAGCCACATTAATTCCTTGCTGTAATGATTGATCTTTTTTTATCAGCTCCATTAATTTTTCAGATGCAAAAACTCTGACAGGAACATTCATTTTTCCTTGCTTTGGAATTTCCCATTCATTGTCGGAAATTTTTTTTAGTTGGATTTCAGGTTTTGCTTCTTTTTGATTTTCTCCCATACACGTGAAAAAATTGTCTTTTATTTATATGATTTCTGATGAGATAATGCAAGACATAATCCAGCTACAATCAGAATTCCACTAATTATCATTAGTACAGTTATGCTTTCTTGAAAGAAAGATGAAATAAGGGGTTGCGACCCCTTATAATCCCCTTCCGCCTCACTACTCGGCAACTTCAATAGAATACTTCTTTGGCACGTCCAGAGAAAAGTGAACATGATTACCTCCAAAACCAATTTCGCCAAACTCAAAGCCACATCTTTCAAATTCTTTGAAAGCAGAGCTACAATCGTCGATAACTGATTGTTTTCTCAAACAGTTATAAGCATATTTGCATTTGAACATCATAGTTACCCAATTATTTCTAGTATCATTTTTCATAGAAAATCACCTCAAGATTTTTATAGCTAAAGCTACAAAGAAAGAATTTACAGGAAGCGAATCATATCTGCTCGACGGATTGTCTCAAACCTTTAACGCTTTACTTGAAGTGTCCAAAGGGCGACTCATTGATTTTGGTTCGCTTCTTCTTTTTTCTTTAAGCCGATATAGAAATAGTAGATGAAGTTATTATATTTTATACCAATTCATCTGCGGGTCTTCAGTGCGCTTCAGACCACGCAGTATTCTTGGTCGACGAATAAATTTTCCAGAAGAGAAAATCTATATGCGTGATTTGAAACAGCTTGTAGATGCTGTTCCTTCATATGCACAGGTAAAAGAAGAAGTACTTGCAGCACTATCTCATTTATTGCGTTAATTTCTTTCTCTGACAGGTTATTCAAAATTCTCTATATTTCAACAATATCAATCCACTTCAGCAGCATCTGTAAACTCTTTTTTGTCTTTTAAATCCGGAAATCGCTCTGCAATATTGTCAGAAACTGACTGACGCTTTGGGTGGTGTGTTGCTGAAGAGGATGATACACGCTGCTCCTCAAACATCGCAAAGCCACCTTCTACAATTTCAAAAAGCACTGCCTTATTCTCTGGTAATGAACGATGCTTTATTACTATTGCTTTTCTCATTGTTTTATATTTTTCCAGAGAAATAAGACACTTACTACCATACTTTAGAATATCGCCACCAACCATTTTTACATGATCCTTTTCTTCAAAATCAGCATAGACTTGACTTGTCACAAGCACTGGAATTGTAAATTTTCTGGCAATATTGTTCAGATAAAATAACTGCAAGCCAAGATCAGCATTAATGCTTTTCACTGACTGCTGCTTTGCAAGCTCTATCCTATACAATGTAGAAATGCCATCAACAATGATTAATCCAATACTTTCATTAACCAAATCCTTCAAACGCAGCATTGTCTTTGCCTGATCTGCAAAGCTCATTGGCTTAAGAATAAAGATTTTTTCAAGAAAATCCTGCATTTTTTCTCCAGAAAGCAGCTGCTGGAATCGAATTGTTGAAAAGCTTCCCTCTGTATCAACAAAAATAACTTTTTTTCCTGAATGTATACATGCAATTGCTGCCAAAAGGCACGTTGTTGTTTTCCCTGCTCCAGAAGAACCATAAATTACAGTAAGAACACCACCTTCATAGCCTGTAAGCAATGCATCAAAAACAACAGAACCAGTCGGAAAAATGGTATCTTTCATAGAAGAAGAGAGTGGAACTGCGTTTATATACTTTGTTGTAAACCAATCCTGAAGCCCATCTATTCCCAAAACTTCTTTTAGGGTAACCATACTTCTTTTCTTATTGTTCCTGTTAAAAAAATCAACTGAAAATGGTTGAGAAATGTTTTGGAAATTTTGAAAGATTTTTTACAAACTCTTTTTTTTCTGAAAATCCTTCACAAAATCCTATAAAAGCTTATAAATAATAAGAGATCAAAAGCATCTATGCGAACAGAATGGAACTATATTCTTTTATTACTTCTTGTGATTCTTTCTCTGGTTATACGTCTCTTTTTTGCATTCTCGACTCCATATTTCAGTGATGACAGTTCTTATTACCAACTTAGACACATAGAAATAATTAAAGAAAATATCTTGCCTGCATTTTATGATCCGCTTGGATTTGGGGGAAGAACATTCATCTTTTCTCCACTCTTTCACTACATACTTGCATTGCTTACCTCTTTTGGCTCTTTGTGGTATATTACCAAACTTATTCCAAACATTTTTGCATCATCATTAATTATTATTATATTTTTCCTTGTAGATGAAATAACAAAAAACAAAAATATTGCACTTTTCACTGCATGCATTGCTGCGTTTATTCCTATTTATTT
Organism: Candidatus Woesearchaeota archaeon; assembly: GCA_023267795.1. Lineage (GTDB taxonomy): Archaea > Nanobdellota > Nanobdellia > Woesearchaeales > DSVV01 > JACRPI01. The sequence continues at coordinate 3,507 of JAHFMP010000011.1, forward strand.
TGTTGAAACAGTAAATGCACTTTCTGCAAAAGTTATTTGTTTGCCGCTAAGTTTTTTGTTTCTGCTATTTTTTTATAAGATACAAACAAAAAAATCTTCCATAGTATGTTTGTTTATTCTTTGTTTTCTTATAGTTCTTGATGCCTCAAGTATCATTCTTCTTCTAGGCCTTGTTCTATATCTATTCCTGGAAAAAATATATGGCTTCCAGACAAAAAAAGAAGAAGTTGAACTAATTTTTTTCGGACTACTTCTTTCTCTATGGTTTTATATTATTCTATATAAGGGAGCTTTATTTCAGCACGGAATAACTATTCTATGGCAAAATATCCCTCAACAACTTATTGACAAATATTATTATAATATTAATATAATTAACGCAATGTACCATGTTGGAATAGTACCCCTTATTTTCGGACTTCTTGTGATTTGTTATATTCTTTTCAGGAATCCAGAGCAGCGAAGGGATAATATAGAAGAAGCTAAACAATATGAAGATATTCGAAAAAAAATATTTCCTGTCATCAGCATTACTATTGTCACTGGAGTTCTTCTATGGTTTACTATGATTGAATGGACACTTGGTTTGCTTTATCTGTCCATACTTCTTGTACTTCTTTCCGGATATGGATACATGCTCTTTCACAATTATATCCAAAAGACAAAAATACGAGGATGGAGCAGCATTATTTTTGTATGTGTATTTCTTTTATTTATTGCTAGTTCAGTGCTTCCTACATTTTATTACACTGCTCAAAGGATTGCACAAACAATTACTCCAAAAGAAGTGCTCTTTCTCCGTGTACTGCCAGTTATTGCAGATGAAGATGAAATTGTCCTGAGCCTTGTTGATGATGGCCATTACATTGAATATTTTGCCAATAGAAAAACAGTTGTTGATTCTAATTTTTTACAGATTCCGGATGCAAAACAACGCATCGAAGATATTAATACAATATTTACTACCTATTCAAAAATAGTCGCCACTAAAATTATGAATAAATATAATGCAACATATATTTATATTTCTCCAACTGTGAAGCAGCTCTATGGTCTTGAATATCTCAACTATGAAGATAATGAGTGCTTTCAATTACTTTATACAGGAGAAGTGCGATTGTACAAAAGCACCTGCAAACAACAAAAACAAAAAAGGAATCCAAAATGATAGCAAGAACGCAAAAACAGCAAAACAAACTTATCTTTTTCCTTCTTTTTTTATTTTCTCTCTTTGCATTAAGTATTATTCCTATCTTTCGCATTGTCCATATACAGGGATTACCCACAGGAGATAGCGCATATTATCACATGCGATTGGGAGAGTTTCTTATTTCTTCTGGCATTCCTGACAATGATCCTGGTCTTTTTTTGAAAAAAAACTATTCATTTGACCCTTTTGATGTGGTCTTGGGTATTTTAGGAGTAAGCATATCAATGCATTATGCAGCCTTAATACTTCCTTTGCTGCTTGGCATATTGACATTATTTTTTTGCTATAGAATATTTCTCCTGCTTCTTCATTCCAAAAAACACACCTTTCTTGCCTGCATTTTTCTTGTGACGAGCCCGATTTTCCTTACCACATTTTCAGAGGCAACTGACTTGTGCTTTATTGTTTTTTTAATGACAGCAGGATTATTTTTTTTCATGCAGCATGGGAAAAAAAGATATTTTGCATTTCTTTTTTTTGGAATTATCGGTTTCTATGAAATCACACATAGTGTTATTGCAATCTTGTTTATTATACTATTGGGAAGACATCTTGAAAGAAAAAAAGAAGTCATTGAAATGAGCGCATTTCTTTTTGTTTTCATTCTTTTTTCTTTTTTCCTAAAACATACATCCATCCAGATACAGTTTCCGACAATAGTGCTTTTTTTCCAGACATTTTTTTCTGATGCTGGCAGCAAATTTGGCTTTAGTTTTTTTGCGCTTATTCTTGCAGCACAGGGGATACAACATATTTGCAGGCAAAGAAAACTTCCATGGCAAATTTTATTTTTTTGCCTTTTTATTCTTGCAGCAACTGTTTTTTATTCCCCTATTTATGCTTTTTATCTTCTTCCTTTTGTGACACTGGCTGGAGTTCTTGGTTTTTTTTCACTTATAGATAGACAATGGAAGCTTGCTTATCTCAGAAATGTCACTCTATTTTTATTCATTTTAGGAATTTTGTTTTCTGCAACAAGTGTTGTTGCAAAGATCGCGCGCGCGCCTCCTTCTCCAGAGATAATGCAGGCACTTTTCTGGCTTAAGGATCATAGCTATGAAAATGCTATTGTGCTTACAGGAGACAAATATACTTCATGGGTTCAATATTTTACAGAGAGAAGAGTCCTATTTGACAAAAGAATAATACAAAACAAAGAAAATCAGGCGCTGATAAAAGAAATAGAAGCTCTTTATGCAAATCGGCATCTTGAAACAGCCATAGAATTTTTTGAAAAATACCAAATTGATTATGTTGTTATTTTCAAAGAAATGAAGGAAGGAGAAATATGGACAAATGAAAATGAAGGACTTCTTTTTCTTCTTCAAAAAGGAGAAAACTTTAAAAAGGTTTTCGAGAATAATGAAGTCAGTATATGGAGTGTCGAATATTGACTATTGAGTAAAATCATATTGTTCTAAAGTTTCTGGCATCAGCGTCTTACAGATATTCTCCAAGCAAAAAGTTATTGTTTTATTACCTGTATTTTTTACATTGACATGGGATGGTCCTGAAAAATTATACACACCATCCTCTTTTACTAAAAGAGTCAGTTGCTTTGAAAAATTATCTGCCTCATTGATATATTTGTCATCAATATTTATGAAAATAGTTTGATTTGCCATCAAAAGAGTAACAGCGCTTCGATAGTGCTGCCATTTTGCTGCTTCTGAGAGCTTCATAAATACAGTACCTTGCTGTGTCAGATACAAAAGAAAATCCTTGAATGTATTTATATCCTTCTCTGTTTCAAAACTATGTGGATGAATAACAAAAACAAAAATTGAATGAGAAAGACTCAATTCTTTAAAAATGGACAGAAGTTCCTCACTTGTATAAAGATTTGGCTTTCCAGACTTCCAATCTTTTTCAATAGAAAATGTTTCATCAAGACTATTCATTCCCAGTGTATTTGTTTCATCTGATGTGATAGATGAATATGCACTGAAATTAAGATTCATTAATACAGCTGCAGTTGTATCGTCTGCTTTGTTAAATGGAGGGACAAAAGAGATCACAGTAGTATTAAATGTCTCTTCGAGTATTTTTTTTCCTTTTCTTATTTTTTCATATTGCGCATCATAGGAAAGCCCGGCAAATTCAGAGAAGGCATTGTTATCATAATGATCATATCCATGTTGTGTTATTTCAATACTTTCTCTATGATTGTTATAATATTTTTCTAAAAAGCTTTTATTTTCAAGATTCATCTCAAGGATATCATTTGGAATCACAACCCAGTTTGCAACAATCCTGTTTTTAGTAAGGTAATCAACAATAGCATAAAACTCATTAAATTTCCAAATGCCATTATGCTGATCTTCTCTGTATATTGCTGCTGCATCATCAATTCTTACTACAACAGCAAAATCACTGGCATATGGATTTTCTGCAAGAGAAATTTTTTCAAAGTTTACAGGAATTGAAGGAATTATTCCTTTGTAAGATGGTATTGTCATATTTTTTGAAAAAATATACAGCGCATCATTATCATAAATTCCATAATAAATCAAATTAAAATTATTAAGCAGAGCAAAAAGTATTTTTTGATTTTCATAATAACATAGAGAATCGCTTAAATTGCACCAATACGTTTCTGGAGAATAAATGATCATGTTTACATCAGCAGAATTTACAAAATCATCAAATATTTGTTGAGAAGAATAATAATTTCCTGCAAATAATGCATCAACAAAAACAGCAGGTGCAGGATGAGAAGTCAGTATTGTTCCTGAGAAAGTATAATTTTCAAAAAGATTTTGAATATTAGTAACAAATTCTGTTTTTTTTTCATGTACAGGTAAAGTACTTTTGATAATATTATAGCCATGTAAAAGAATAAAAAAGAGAAATAAAAAAATAATAAATGCTGAAATTTCTTTTTTATATTTTTTAGAGAGTATATTTTTAATGCCGACATCTAATGAAAGAATACCATATGCACTTATAAGAGCAACAAATGGCAAAAATAAAAGCGAGAATCGCAGTTGTTTATTTATGATAGATGTATAATAAATAAATGGAAGCACGATTGCAAGAAAACATGCTACTATATCTTTCTTTGTATATTTCTTTTGAAAAAAAAAGAACAAAATGCCGACAAAAAAGAAAAGATAAAGCCAATTTTGGCGAATATTTTCTACAATATAAAAAAGAATAGTGTAGGATGGATGCCCAGAAACTGCTTCTGCTGGATTTCCCTGATGCCAAAGTGCTAAAATAAATGGTCGAAAAAGTGCATGCCATATATTTGATGTCACATTATTATAGGAAGCATAATTAAAAATAAAATACGGAATAACTGGCAGCAAAAACCCGGTTGTTATAGAAAATATTTTTTTTACAGAAGAGTATCCTGTGCTCAAATATAATACCAGCAGAATAAGACCGCTGGGAAATCGAAATAAAAATGCCAATGATGCGAAGAATCCTGCAAGAAATAATTTATTTTTTAGAAGAATATAAAACGAAATAAGAACAAAAACAGTAGAAGGGATATCTGTCAACACAAAATAAGACATTTTCCAAAAAATAGGAGTGAGCATAAGTATTGCCACAGTCAGAGTGCCTGATTTTTTATCAAATAGAGAACACGCTATTCCATATATCATAACAAGATAAATAACTGAAAAGATTAGTGCAATAATTTTTGCTGCCCATAGTGCATTTATACCAAGTTTCCAGAACAGACCTAAAACAAGAGGCAAACCTAATGGCCGTATTTCTTCAAAAAGGCCGACATTACCTAAAGAATAAAGGTATTTTCCTATTGTTATGTACACTGCTTCATCCCAAATCATGTCGTTTGTTGGGTGTGAAAAAAGGAGTTTTGAACAAACAAAAAAAGTAACTAGCAAAAGCAACCATTTATGATCATTGATAAAGGAAATGGTCTTGTTCATTGAGGTCATCCTTATAGAACATCCTCACACTCTGATTGAGGATGAGAGAATGAGTTGCAAATAATATTCCCGAGTTCATCTGTTGAGAGTATGCCAACATATTTTTTGTCTTCAACGATCAATACTGGTTTTGTTGTTTCTGTAATATTAAATTTGCTTATCAAAAGTTGTATCATTGGTTCCTCAGAAGTCAGATCAAGATCAATAGGAAAAATTAATAAGCGCTCATCAAATATTTCTTTGTAGTAACTTAAAATAATTCCTTGATCAGGACAGATATCACAGTTTTTGTTTGAAAAGAAATAAAGAACTGTTATGAAATTAACATCACATGTCTCTTTATTTTTATTTGCAAATAACCAGTATCGGATATTATCAAGAGTGTACTTTCTTTTCAGTAAGCTCATACCTTCTTTTGAAATTGTTGCATCTTTTTCCCACATGAGTAATTTTTCAAGACTTTGCTCCAAAACTGTGACACTTTGTTGCAGTGTTGTAATGAGAACGCTACAACTTTCTTCATTTTCTGTGAGAGAGGTAAGAAATAATAACTGGAGCTGAAGGCTGTTATACGTTATGTCCTGAAGCTGATTTTCTGACTTGAGTTCACTATACCTTACTTTTTCCAGCAAAAGACCAATAGTTACTCCTAACGAAAATACAAGAAATGTCAAAAGCCCTACTGCTATATATTTTTTTATATTCAATGGCTCTCGCTGAACTACCATTTTTGTTTTTTCCCCACAATCATTTCAAGTAAAACTATTATTGATATTACTGAAAGAAGAACGTAATATAAAAAGAAATAGGGAAAGAGGTACACAACTCCTTCTTCAAACATCTTTTCATTAGAAAATTGATGGGAAACATAAAAAAAGTACAGTGCAATTGAAAGCGCTACATACAGAACAAACATAATTCCTAAATCCAACTGTAATATATCGAAAGAGCTTGAAAAAAACTGCTTCAATATTGTTCCAATATCAAAATTCAGTAATATTATTTTATATACTGTCTGCCATATTGGTTTTACGATATAGTATGTAAAAAAACAAAAAGTTATTATACCTAACAAATACACAGAAAGATTTAAAGGAAGCTGAAAAATACCAAAATCACCATACTTTCTGTTCAAAAACATTTTCTTATATTTCATTAAGTTGAAAAGGCTACCCTTAAACCACCTATTTCGCTGCTTATAAAATTCAGCTAAATTTCGTGGTGCAACAGTCCTTACAAACGCCTCTGGACATTGCCTTATCTTAAAATGATGCGATTGAACCCTATACGCAATTTCTTGATCTTCAGTTATATTTTTTTCATCAAAACCTCCTAAATCCTGAATAATTTTAGTTCGATAGAGAGAAAAAGGACCTGGTGCAATATAAATACAATCAATATCACCCATAAGCCGCTGAATAAATGCTGCTAAAATATATTCAACACGCTGAAATTTCTGAAGCAGGTTTTTTGGTTTGACAATTTTCATCAAAGGGGTTACGATAACAATATTTTTTTCATGCTCTTGATAAAACAAAAGCATTTTTTTTAGAATATCTGACTCAACAACAGAATCTGCATCAAGACATGCAAAAAAATCACCTTTAGATTTGGAAAGGCCCCAATTCAAAGCAGCTGCTTTTCCCTGATTTTTTTGTTTTTTAAAAATGACAGGAACAGAAGAATTATTTTTTATAGATGCATCTATTTTTTCACTTGTAGAATCTGTGGATCCATCATCTATAACAATAATTTCATAACAATTTTTAGGATAATCGAGATTAAGAACAGAAGCTATTGTTGATTGGACAGTATCTTCTTCATTGTATGCAGGAATAATAATAGAAACAAAAGGATATACTGTTGGTTGTTTTTTGTTTTTTTTCTCCTGCTTTACTTTTGATAATTTTTCTTCTAACGTCACTAACCAAAAGATAGAAAAGTATAGTGAAATAAAGTACGTACAAAGTATTATTATCTTTATTAGATATGCCATACGTCACCTGACCTTTGATTTTTTTGTAAAAATGTATTATGAATAGACCGCTTTTAAATATTTATTTAAACAATGAACGGAAATAGTATAATATATGCTTATAATTAATCTTAGAAACACCTGCTGCCCGCAATCCAAAATCATATTTCACCTGATAAACTTTAGTACCTCTTGGAAGATATTTTAGTGTATCAAACAATACTTTATATCCCTTCAACTCATATTTTTTGTATTTTTTTTCGATTATTTGTTTGAAAACTTCTCTCTCTATTCCAAAGAATCCAGACACAATATCTTTACAGGAAACACCTGAAATAAATAAGCGGAATTGACCAAGTGCAATAGCAATCTTTGACATCATGCGACGATGAAGTGGCCACTCTGTCAATACCTGCTCTCTTGTTCCAATAACAACAGGGCAATGTTCTAGTTTTTCTACAAACTCTGCTATTTTTTCATACGGATGCTGCATATCACCATCCATAACAATTACATATTTTGTGTTTACCGCTTGAATTCCTTCAATAACACTTATGCAAAGACCATGAATTTCTTTTTGTGTTCTGCTAATCACTTTTGCCCCTGCTTTTTTTGCTATTTCCTGTGTTTTATCTTTTGAACCGTCATCAACAACAATAATTTGTATTCCTTTGTATGTTTTTTTGAGAAGTTTAACTAATTTTTCTATATTTTTTTCTTCATTCAATGTTGGAATCACAACAGTTACTTCTGCATAGTTTTGGTTTTTTTCCATTTTTTTATGACAAATCATGTAATTATAATTTCTTCACTACAAAACCATCATTTGTATCATCCACTCTGTATCCTTGTGAATTGATCTCTTTTCGCAAATGATCGCTTTCTACCCAGTTATTTGCTTTTCTTGCTTCTTCTCTCTGCTGTGCAAGATAGAGAATCTCAGCAGGAATATGTTCCTCTTTTGTCAATAATCCCAAAACCTGATCCACTGATTCTATAAATACAACTGCTTTTTTTCCATCTTCTTTTCCTATTTCCTTTTGTTCATTTTTTTTATTTATTGCATGAATACAATCAAAAAGAGCAGCAAGTGCAGGAGATATTTCCAAATCATTATCCATTGCTTCTTCAAACTTTGCTGCTGCATCTGCAATGACAATATCAATCTCTGTACTTGATTCTTTCTCTGCTTTTGCTTCTCCTGCAACATTCTTCATTTTCTCATAAAATTCCTGATATCTTTGAACTGCCTGTGCTGCTGCATCAATGCCAGCCAATGTAAAATTTAATTGCTGACGGTAATGAGAAGAAAGCAGCAAATATCTAATTGCAACAGATTTGTATCCTTTTATCAATAAATCTCTCAATGTGTAAAAATTTCCCAATGATTTGCTCATTTTTTTGCCATCAACAAGAATATAATTATTATGCAGCCAAAAATTTGCAAAAGGATGCTTTCCAGTGCATGATTCACTTTGCGCAATTTCGTTTTCATGATGCGGAAAAATCAAATCAACCCCGCCTGTATGAATATCAAATTGTTTTCCTAAATACTTCATACTCATTGCACTGCACTCAATGTGCCATCCTGGACGACCTTTGCCAAGAGGAGTTTCCCAGAAAACATCTCCATCTTTTTCATCCCAGAATTTCCATAACGCAAAATCCTGAACATGCTCTTTATCATACTCGTCTGTTATAACGCGATTTCCTGTTTGTGTTTGTTCTATTTTTATTTTTGAAAGTTTTCCATATTGAGGAAATCGCATAATATTGAAATAAATACCATTTTCTGTTTTATATGCAATTTCTTTATTGAGCAATTCCTGAATCAACGCAACCATTTTCTTTATATGTTCTGTTGCCTTTGGAAAATGATCTGGTTTGGAAA
>JAHFMP010000135.1 GCA_023267795.1 Candidatus Woesearchaeota archaeon
TTATTCTGATCATATCCAAAGCAAAGAACCTCAGGCTTGTTTTCTTCAATCACTTTATAGAAATCATCTTCATGGCCAAGAACTACATTGTCAACAAAAGCAACATTTCTCACTTTCTCCAGGCGAAGAAGCTCATTCTGATGCGGTTCAATCCCTTTAATTTTTTTCACACTGCTGTCTCTTGCAATAACTACGATGAGATAGTCGCCATATTTTTTTGCTTCTCTGAACAAGTGAATATGCCCATCGTGAAGCAGATCAAACGTACCGAAGACCATGACTTTTTTCATTATTAATCAGATTTGCTCCTGATATTTAATTGTTGTGCAATTTAAAAATGAAAAAAGTATATAAAACCATTCTCTTCTAAAACAACAATGGACTACTTTACACTTGTCGAAATCTATGAACGGCTCACAAAAACATCAAAGCGTTTAGAGAAAACTGCAATTGTTGCAGAACTTTTTACAGAAACCAAAATAGAAGAAGCAGATAAAATAACATTGATGCTCAACGGCAGAATATTCCCTGAATGGAGCGAAGAAAAGATTGGGGTTGCTGCACGACTCATTATTAAAGCGATCGCTGTTGCTTCTGGCATTTCTGCTGAAAAAATAGAAATGGAATGGAAAAAAACAGGCGACCTTGGCTCTGTTGCTGAAAAAGTGATCACTAAGAAAAAGCAGGCAACACTTTTTTCTCACAAGCTCACTGTTACTAAAGTTTTTAGCAACCTGCAAAAACTTGCAACGATTTCCGGAGAAGGTGCTGTCGACCAGAAAGTACAACTACTTGCAGAGCTCTTGACAAGTGCATCTCCTCTTGAAGCAAAATATATTGTGCGAACTGCACTTGAAGAAATGCGCGTTGGTGTTGGAGAAGGTTCTATTCGCGATGCAATTGCCTGGAGTTGTTTTCCAAGATTTGTGCAACTTTTTGATGATGCAAAAGACATTGATGAAACAAAATGCAAAAAAATTGAAGCGATTGAGGAGATAGACAAACTCGACAAGAAAGACAAGCTTTTTTTTGTTTCTGAACTCCAAGCTCGCGAAGCATACAACAAACTTATCACTGCACTTGACCACGCGTACAATATGACCAATGAGTTTTCCCAGGTCATTGCAATCGCGCGAGCAAAAAGATACAAAGGGCTCACGACTCTGGATATTGAACCATTTAGACCAGTGCAAGTGATGCTTTACCAAAAAGCAAAAGATATCAAGGATGCATTTGCCATTGTTGGCAAACCTGCTGCATTCGAATACAAATATGATGGCTTCAGAATTGAATGCCACATTGTCGGCGACAAAATAAAATTGTACACGAGAAATTTTGTAGATGTCACCAAACAATTTCCTGATGTTGTGGACGCTGTAAGAAAACATGTGAGATGCGAAAGCTGTATTTTTGACTCAGAAGTTGTTGGCTTTAACACTAATACAACACAATATGTTCCTTTCCAGCAGATTTCTCAACGCATTCGACGGAAATATGACATTGCAGAAGCAATAAAAAAACTGCCTGTCGAAGTGAACGTGTTTGATGTTCTGTATTACAATGGAAAAAGTGTAATTGACACACCATTCCACGAACGCAGGGCAATTCTCAGCAAAATCATTCATCCAAAAGACAGAGTCATTCTCTTGTCACGGATTATGGTTACTGATAAAATTGAGGATGCAAATAAATTTTACAACGAAGCACTGGATAAAGGCAACGAAGGAGTGATGGTAAAAAATTTAGAAGCAGTTTACAAACCAGGCAGCAGGGTTGGGTTTGGCGTCAAGGTTAAGCCTGTAATGGAAAGTCTTGACGTCGCAATCGTCGGCGCAGAATGGGGGGAAGGCAAACGCGCAAAATGGATGACGAGTTTCGCTGTTGCTGTCCGTGATGACGATGGAAAACTCATGACCATTGGCAAAGTCGGCACTGGCATCAAAGAACTCGAAGGAGAAGGAGTGACATTCAAGTATTTTACTGATGTGTTGAAGGATGATATTATTGAGGGAAAAGGTGTTGAAGTCAAAGTGCATCCTCGCATGGTGATTGAAGTGCATTATGAAGAAATTCAGAAAAGCCCTACATATACCTCTGGCTACGCATTACGCTTCCCTCGCTTTATTCGCCTTCGCGAGGATAAAGGAATCAAGAATTGCTCCACTTTATCGCAAGTGGAAGAGTTGTATAAGGAGCAGAGGGGAAGGAAAATATAGTGATACAAAAAATGTAGCACTTCTCTAATGAAGTGATACAAAAAATGTAGCACTTTCACAACATTTAAATATAAGTTTGACTTTCTTATAATAAAATGGAGAGGCAACAGCTTTACTATATCTTATTTGAACATCAAAAAGAATGGAAAGAAGAAAAGAAATATGTAGATCGAGAACTGACAAAAGATGTCCTTTCTCTCTTTCCTTTGAAGCTTCCAATAGTAATTACTGGAATTCGTCGAGCTGGAAAATCAACACTTTTGAAAATTATAAAGAAAAAAATGGGATTAGAAGAAAAAGAATCATTTTATATTAATTTTAATGACGAACGGCTTATTGATTTTTCAGTGGCTGACTTTCAGAAGATTCTTGAATTTTTAGATGAACATGACTATAAAAAAAAATCTTACTTGTTTATAGATGAGATTCAAGAAGTTGCTCACTGGGAAAAATGGATTGACAGAATAAAGGAAAAGCACCCTCTTGTTATAACAGGTTCTAACTCCAGATTGCTGAGTAAAGAGATTTCCACAGTTTTGACAGGAAGATCGATGAGTATAGGGTTATATCCGTTTAGCTTTCGAGAATTTCTTGCTGCAAAAAAGATTGAGTGGTATTCTTTTAGAAATAATTTATTTTTACAGGCAAAACTACGAAATCTTTTTGGAGCGTATCAAGATAAAGGAGGAATTCCAAAAGCCATTATTGACAACGATTCGAGATTACTATCAGAAATTTATGAGAACATCCTGTATAGAGATATTGTGAAACGGTTTCATTCAAATCAGGAAAAGACAATAAAAGAGATTTCTCTTTTTCTCTTATCAAATATTTCGAA
>JAHFMP010000136.1 GCA_023267795.1 Candidatus Woesearchaeota archaeon
TTTTGTATCCCATATTTTTTTATTGAACATATATTTTTTTACTCTTTCAATAGGATCTTTTTTTATCCATGCCTCCACTTCCTGTTGCGAGCGATATCGTTTTGCATCGTCTGCAGTGGTATGGTCTCCTATTCGATAGGTGTCACATTCAATGAGTGTTGGTCCATGACCATTTCGTGCTTTTTCTAATGCAGCAGTAACAGTACTATACACAGCAAAAATGTCATTTCCGTCGACAATCATTCCTTCAAAGCCATACGCAAGTGCTTTTTGTGCGAGTGTTGAACTAGCTGTTTGTTTTTTTCGCGGCACAGAAATTGCCCATTGATTATTTTGACAAAGAAAAACAATGGGTGCTTTGAAAACACCTGCAAAATTTAATGCTTCGTGAAAATCCCCTTCGCTGGTTCCTCCATCACCCATGTGTGCAAGCACTGCATTTTTTTCTCCTTTGTATTGCAGTGCCATTGCAATCCCAACACCATGCAAAAGTTGGGTGCTGATAGGAATAGAAATAGGAAGTGTGGTCATGGATTCTGTATATGCATGACCTCGTTCATCTCCACCCCAATATTGAAAAAGGCATTTCATCGGCATGCCTCGGGTGATGCAGCTTGCATTCTCTCGAAATGTAGGAACAAGCCAATCTGTTTTTTGCAGTGCATAAGCACTAGCAACTTGACTTGCTTCTTGTCCGCGGGCAGAAGCATACGTTCCAAGCCGTCCTTGTCGTTGTAATTTTAATGCAGCATCATCAAATGCTCTGCTGAGAACCATGAGACGATAGATTTCTTTGAGTTGCAAAGAAGAAAGAGCAGCAGGTTTTCCAATGAGTTTGCCATCTTCTCGTAGAATCTGCAGTGGCGTCAAAGAAAATTGTTCTTGAGAAATGCTATATTCTTTTTTATTTGTTGTCCCATTTACCACTTTTTTGTTTAAGAATCGCTTTGCAGTGCTTTTTGTATTTTTAGATATTTTTTTTATTCTATTATTTTTAACAGGTGATGTTTTTTTACGACCAAATTTTTTTTGAGAAGAAACAGTATTTTGAGCAATAGATTTACGAAGAATAGTTTTCCCAACTTGCACCCCTTTTTTTTGTATGTGCTTGACTCTTCGAATTAGTCGGTGATAGAGCTTTGCCACGATAGTCTTTTTCAGGCAAGAAGTGCTTATATATCTTTCGAAAAAGTGTTATGAAGTGGTGGCGAAAAAAAGCAATGCAGCTTTACTTTTTCTTTGCTATTATCCACCCTTCTCGAGTAACCGTTCTTTCTCTTCTTTGTCTTTTCTCTTGGAAAATAGTTCTTTCTTGTAATAACCAGCAAGTTCAAAGTTATTTTCTTCTTCTGCTTTGCGTAATTTTTGTTCATGAAGTGTAATCTGCTCTGTGAGAGAATCAATTCCTTTCTTGAGTCGTTTCTTGCGGTTGGTCATAGACGATCCTCTAATTTTTTTACTTCCTGCTCTAAAAGACTAAGTATTTTTTCTACGGAACTGATCTTTATTTTTGTATTGGATGTATTTTTATTATCTCTTACTTTTCTGTAAGCATCATAAACCATTTCAAATTCTTGAGAATTGATTTCCTTGTCAGCAAGCCATTTTTTAAATCTCTTGTTTGAAAATGAATCATGCGCTAAAATACAGTCCATTATAAAAACCGCCCGAAGTCGCAGGAACAAAGAATAAAGAACAGAAAAAGAAGTGAGATAATTTCCATCGAGCTTATCCAGTTCTATAAATTCTTTGTTGCTTTTGATGTGTTCTTTTGTTTCTTTAATATATTTTGAAAATCTTTTTTTATTCACATGAACTCTTTTTAGTTCTTCAAGAATAGAGGAATTGATAATAGGTTTTGCTTCATGAACTATCTGATAATAAAGTGTCGGATACTTTTCTATTGCTTGCTGCATTTTATGAAATGGGAGAACAAGCACTTCTATTTTTCCATTTGGAGAAGAGACTGCAAATTGTTTATCTTTGGTAATTACCAGCACATCAATGTCTGATTCTTTTGTTGCTTCATTTCTTGCGTAAGAGCCATAAATGGAAACAGAAAGGATGTCTTGTAAATGAGGTTCCAATACATGCATAATTTGTTCTTGGAGAGATACTTTTGGTTTATGATGAAGGATGACGACTACTTCTTCTCCAAGCCAGGTTTTGGGTACCCAGACAGCACCTCCGTTTCCTGATTTCACTACTTTCTTGACGAGCTGCTCCTTTACCGCTAATTGTTGCAATGCCATGTATAGACATAGTATAGACATTGATTTATATGTTTTGCTGTTGCTTTTGTGGCGGAAAAAGGAAAACAATCTATTTGACTACTAAAGAGTGGAAAAGAATCAAAAACTTTATAAACAAGATCACTTTTCCGAAAGCTATGGATACAACTAATATTGAAAGATTGGTTTCTCTTGTTTCTGCTATTGGGTGGAAGCCAGAACTAAGAACAGTGCTTGGTGATGATTCTGCAGTATTTTGTGATGCATTAGTTGCACGAGATTCCAGAAGAGCCTATGAAGTTGCGCGAGGATCAGGAGATCCTGTTTTTGTAACTGCTGTCACAGATAGAATAATTCAAAGCACACTCGGCGGTACTGCTTTAGAAGAAGCAGTTCGTGCAATGTACATCGAACCAGTTTTATCAGTTTCTTCTCCATCTTCTCCTTCACATTTAGATCTTTCTGACGCTTCAGTTTTTTCCATTGAATCGCTTGATGATAAATATAGTATTAGAGGTGTTTTGTATGAAGGAAGAGCTTCTGTTGTTGACGTAAGCAAAGTATTGCTCGATAATGGGGCATCTCACCCCCAAACAGAATGGGTTGCTCTGACAAAAGAACTTCCTGCTGCTCCTTTGTATCATGCAGTATGCGCTGCGTTATATGATAATAGAAATCATCCTGATCAACAACAGCGATCTCTTGTTGATGAAGTAAAGCAGATGCTTGCAAATGATTTTGCAAAATATTGGATGATAACAAGCACACG
>JAHFMP010000012.1 GCA_023267795.1 Candidatus Woesearchaeota archaeon
TGGGCATAAAAACAGATGGGATTACTGCTAATGAAATTAATCGTTTGGTCAAAGAGCACAAACTTGTTTCGGAAAATAATGAAGAATTTCAAGAAGTCAAGCCATTTAACCTTATGTTTGAAACTATTGTTGGACCAGTGCAAAACAGCCAGAATACTGTGTTTTTGCGCCCAGAAACAGCACAAAGCATATTCATCAACTTTCATCTTGTTGCAGAAAATGCCCGCGCAAAATTACCTTTCGGGATTGCGCAAATTGGCAAAGCATTCAGAAATGAAATCAGCCCACGAGATTTTTTATTCAGGAGCCGTGAATTTGAATTAATGGAAATTGAATATTTTGTTCATCCTGAAAAATTACATGATTGTCCTTTTTTTGAAGCACTTAAAAATATAAAAATACAATTTCTTTCTGCTGTATTGCAAGAGCAAAAGAGTCAGCATAAGGAAATTCCATTGCATACACTTGTTGATGAACAGTTTGCAACTCCTTGGCATTCATACTGGTTGGGACTGTTTTATCAATGGTTTCTTGATCTTGGTATTAAGAAAGAGCATTTGAGAATTCGAGAGCACGTGAAAGAAGAACTTGCTCATTATGCTGGTGCATGCTTTGATATTGAATATAAATTCCCTTTTGGCTGGAAAGAAATTCACGGCAATGCAGACAGAACACAATTTGATCTGACAAAACATAGTGCTGCTGCTGCAAAACAGCTTGCTATCTTTGATGAAGAAACAAAACAAAAAATAGTACCATCTGTTGCTGCTGAGCCTAGTCAGGGAGTTGATCGTTTGTTTTTAGCATTACTTTTTGATGCATACTATGATGACAAAACTAGGGAAAATGTAGTGCTGCATTTGCATCCTTCTTTAGTTCCTGTTCAAGTTGCTGTCTTTCCGTTGGTTAACAAACTCAAAGAAAAATCACAAGAGGTCTTTTTACAGCTTCAAAAACAGTTTGTGTGTCAATACGATAAATACGGAAGTATTGGCAGAAGATATGCACGTGCAGATGAAATAGGTATTTCTCTCTGTATTACTGTTGATTTTGAATCCTTAGAAGATAATGCAGTGACATTGCGTGACCGCAACACCACAAAACAAATTCGAGTTGCTATTGCACAATTGTTGGGAATTATCACTCAATTCTTTGCAGGAGCATCTTTGCTTTCTTTAGGACCAGAAGTCACTCCTGCCAAAGATACAATAAATTGAGCAAAATTCCCTAAAGAGAATTTTGCATAAATAGCAAAATTCTCAAAGAGAACTTTGCATCGTTTGAGCTTCTCGTCGAGCGCGAAAGAAAAAATTTCGCGCTTTCGAGTTATAAATCGATTTTTGCAAAGTTCTCTAAACTTATTTTTTTCTCATACTGCTGGTAATCCTGCTTAATTCACCAACACTTTCTGTCAGCGTTGGCAGTACTTTTTGGAATACCTTATCCATTGCCTTTATTTCTGCACCGACATTTGTCAAATTACGGTCATAATCAGTAATTTTACCAAGAACACCCTTGTGTAGTGTTTCAAAATTCTTGTTCATGTCATCAAGCTGCTGCTCCATTTTTGTAACACGCGCCTCGACTCGCTCTTTCCAATCAATAATTTTATTGATACTCCTAACAATCTCATTCCACTTCTCATCAATAATTGCTTCTGCAAGTTCTTCAATACGCTGGGTTTCAAGACTTGGACCATAACCCGGAGCACCATATGCAGGCGCTGTAGCGTATCCTTGTTGATTATAATCCATTGGAGGCATTTGTGCACTTCCGCTGTCCATCTGTTGTTGCATCTGGTCCATCCCGGGCTGCATACCCATATCTTGATCTGTCATCATTCCTGTATCCTGCATCATAGGCACTTGTTGGTTATAATTCATTTGCTGAATTGGTTGTTGTGGCATTGTTGATCCTCCTTGTTCTGGAAAAGATTGTTGGTTCGCATCTTCAGGCATTGTCTCTGAAAATGCACCTGCATCAATCCCTCCTTTAATATCTGCTTGATTCATTGCATTAAAGATAGCTGTTAATTCAAAACCATCTCTTTGTAATATCTGAATGATTTGATTATTGCTGACTCCCTGATTTCTCATTTCAATAACTTTATCAGTAGGAATTCGTAAAGGACGCATCACTTGCTGATCTGCCATTTTATCACCTATGCTTTTTGCGGTGTATGTTGAGAATCAACCGCAGTTTTTGTTGCTTTCTTATTTTCCAAAATAAATTGAATTATTTTTTCCACTTCATTGCGAGTTACAAAATTAAGTGGCTCCCAAAGATTGATATATTTTTCCAGCACAATAATATCCTCTCTTTTTGCAGTTTCAGAAAGTTCAGCTGTAAGAAGGTCAAAATTCTGTTTCATTTCATATATTTGTTTTTTAAGATCGTCAAAATCTGTCTGGAGTGTCCGAACCTGACTCTGCACTTTTTTGTTGTCTCCCAGCATGCTATGTTCAAGAACCTGCATATTTTTGCGCTGGTTTGCAGAGCGTTCCTCAAGAATACGGAGTCTTCTACTCACATTTCGAATTTGATCAGTAATATCAGTACCAAATGCAGGAGGTACTTCAACTGATTTTAGTGCAAAGAGTCCTTTTTTTTGTTCAGACTCAGAATGTTTTCCATATTCCTTATACCCTTCCACTAAACTTGCCTGCTCCATAGAGATGATAAAGATATAAGGAGTAATAAAGGTTGCGGTTTGGTGAAGAAAAATTTAAAAAACATATCATAATAATATTATTTTATGTTATATTCTAATATAAAATAATAGGAAATTATATAAATAAACAAAGCAAAGAAAGACAAAAAATGAAAAAAATCCTGAGTATCACAGTAGAAGAAGATCTTATCGAGTGGTTGCAGTCATATTCTAAAACAAATTCCAAGTTCAGAAATAAGTCACATATTGTAGAAGTTGCACTCGATAGACTGAAAGAACAAGAGGAAAAAGAAAAGAAGAAAGGAAAAAACTAATAGAAAGAGCAAAAATAGCAAACAACCATGGCGCAACGACCTGAAGAAACAAAGAAGGATTGGGAATATGAAGTTGTAGAGGAAGGAGAAGAAAATATCCTTTTCATCTATTTAGAAACAGTGCCTGATATCCCCTCTATAGAAGATAATGGATTTATGATGGGAAAAACAATTGATATTCTCAGCCAAGCAGACAGAATAACCAAAATAATATTTACCCAAAAAAGAGATTATGAATATGATTTTAACCAAACACAAATACTGATGGAACTTGCAGCACTGTACAAAAAGTTTGTCAAGGATAAAGCAATTTTTGGATATAGCAGCTATGATCTTACTCCTGTAGAAATAAATAATATCCATAAGCAATATGCAACAGTGCAGGGAATTATTTACAGGTCATTAAAAACTGATCCTGTTGGAACATATCTTGAAATCAAAAGGATTGCAAGAAATGAAAAAATTAAGCTTGAGAAATCAGAAACAACGCGGGAACAAATGATTGGCCAGAAATATCTTGCTCTTTTAGGTTATCTTCTCGATAAGATAGAAAAGATCAAAATAATACAACTTGCATTGACACAACTTGCAGGCTATCAAATTGGTGACAGAACTGTTTACAGAACAATCTTTAGTCCGCTGATTAAGCCTGATTTTATGTTTACAAAACTTATGGCAGATTATCCTGCAAATGGAGAAGAGCAGGAGAGCTATACAATTGGAGAAGATGCAGAAGTGACTGTGTTTACATTTTCAGATTCTATTGAAACGTTGTATCATGTGATTCCTCCTGAATTCAAATTATCAGAAGAAAAGTATGAACTGTTGGATCTTGCAAGAAAAATTATGGCAGAACACAAGCCAAGAAAAGAAGAATTTACAGATCCAAAGCGCATGCGCCAGGTTTTTTTCAATATAGGGAGGGATTTAATTGAAGAGCTTGCACAAAATAAAGGCATACGATTAAGACAAAGTGAGATAGATGCACTTACAAATATTCTTGTACGCTACACAGTAGGCTTTGGATTAATAGAAGTATTATTGCAGGATGAAAAAATTCAGGATATTTCTGTTAACAGTCCAATGGGGAAACAGCCAATGTACATTGTTCATGGAGACTATAATGAATGCACCACTAATATTATTCCGACAAATGCAGAAGCAGAAAGCTGGGCGACAAAGCTAAGAATGATTTCTGGCAGACCATTGGATGAAGCAGATCCTATTTTAGATACAGAATTAGAAATTCCCGGCGCATCAACAAGAGTATCTGTCATTGCAAAACCATTGGATCCTACAGGACTTGCATTTTCGTTCAGGCGCCATAGGGAAAATCCATGGACATTGCCTTTGTTTATTAAGCAAAAAATGATTACAGCAGAAGCAGCTGGTTTGTTGAGCTTTCTTATTGATGGAACAAGAACATTGCTTGTCTGTGGCACGAGGAGTTCTGGAAAAACATCGTTTTTGGGATCGTTGATGGTAGAGATCATGAGAAAGTATAGGGTGATTACAATTGAAGACACTATAGAATTACCTTCCAAATCACTCCGCGAACTCGGCTTTAACATTCAGCAGATTAAGGTTGCAGCAGCATTGGCAAAAGAATCAACAGAAATGACTGCCTCTGATGGAATTCGCTCAACGCTTCGCTTAGGAGATTCTGCATTGATTGTTGGTGAGGTAAGAAGTAAAGAAGCAATTGCATTGTACGAAGCAATGCGTATTGGTGCAGCAGCAAACGTTGTTGCAGGAACTATTCATAGCGACAGTCCGTACGGAGTATATGATAGAGTAGTAAATGATATTGGAGTTCCAAAAACATCATTTAAAGCAACAGATGTGATTATTGTTGCAAACCCAATTAAAAGTGCAGATGGTCTTCATAAAAATAGAAGAGTAACACAAATTACAGAAGTCAGAAAACATTGGGAAAATGATCCAATGCAGGAAGGTGGATTTATGGATTTGATGAAGTATAATGCAAAAACAGATTGTTTAGAAGCAACAGATGCAATTGCCAGTGGAGAATCAGATGTTCTGAAGGCAATAGCTGCAAATATGAAAGAATTTGCCGGAAACTGGGAAGCTGTGAGGGACAACATTGAGCTGCGAGGAAAAATAAAGCAGGCGATAGTGAACTATGCTGTAAAAGCAAACAATTTTGATATGTTAGAAGCACCATTTGTAATAAAAGCGAATGACAAGTTTCATCTGCTTTCAGAAAGCATCAAGGAAGAAGTAGGGAATCTTGATTCAAAAAGAATATTTTATGAATGGGAAGATTGGATCAGAAAAGAAGCAAAGAGAATAAAATAATAAAATAACAAAAAGAATAAAAAACAATGGCAAACGACCAATACGAACAGCTAGTTACGAAATACAGGAAAAAATTAGCAGAAAAGTTAGGAGGAGAAGAAAATATAGAGACAGCAATCTCAGAAAAAATTATTTCTAAAGAGTATGAAACATTCAAGAAAGAATTACTGCCAGTGAAATTGACACTTTATGAAAAAGCATGTAATAATGCAGAAAAGATTATCAAAATTTCTCCTGACAAAAAAAAAGCGCATGAAATACAAAAAGATATTGATGCTGTGCATTTACAAATCACCCCAACAGGAGTGTACAGCTTTTCTATTTCAGGGCCACTTGTATTGGCTGTTGTTGGAATTCTTCTCAGTATGTTTATTCCTGCACTTTTTGGCAATGATACAAGCATGTTCTTTATTCTTGCAAGCATTATGACAGGAGCAGTGCTTATTTATCCTATGCAGCAAATTCCAAAGTATATTGCAAACAGCTGGCGCATGCAGGCAAGCAATCAGATGGTGCTCTGCATTTTTTATATTGTAACATACATGCGCCACACCTCAAATCTGGAACGAGCACTGGAGTTTGCTGCAAGTCACTTAACAGGTCCGCTTGCCTTAGATTTGAAAAAAGTGCTTTGGGATGTTGAGACAAGCAAATATGAAACTGTAAAAGATTCTCTTGACAGGTATTTAGACACATGGAAAGAAACAAATTTTGAATTTGTAGAAGCAATCCATCTAATTGAGTCATCGTTGTATGAAGGATCAGAAACAAGAAGAATATCTTTACTTGACAAGGCACTTGATGTTATTCTGGAAGAAACATACGAAAAGATGATGCACTATGCACAAAATCTAAAGGGACCTATTACAACACTCCACATGTTAGGGATAATTCTTCCTATTTTAGGATTAGTGATTCTTCCGTTGATTGTGAGTTTTATGGCAGAAGTGAAATGGATTCATATTGCTGTTTTATACAATGTTGCATTGCCAATTGCAGTTTATATTATGGGAAAAACAATCCTCACAAGCAGGCCAACTGGATATGGAGATACTGATATCTCTGAGGAGCATCCAGAACTAAAAAAATTTAGAAAAATTATTATTCACATCGGAAAAAAAGAACTTTATTTCTCACCAATGCTACTTAGTATTATAGTAGCAGGCAGTTGTTTTTTTATTGCAATAATTCCATTACTAATGCACTTTATAGGATTGTCTGACATTGGCTTTGGAAATGATGACACAACAACTGCTTGTGGTTACACATACTGTTTTCTGGATTACAGAGAAGATGCATTTGGGAATGAAATGGGGCCATTTAGTTTGATTGCAACAGTCATTAGTTTCTTTTTCCCACTCGCAGCTGGTTTAGGAATTGGAATATACTATAAACTTCGCTCTCAGAATGTCATCAAAATACGAGAAGAATCAAAGAAACTAGAGCAGGAGTTTGCTTCAGGATTATTCCAATTAGGAAACAGGTTGGGAGATGGCATTCCTGCAGAGATTGCATTCCAAAAAGTTGCAGGAGTCATGGAAGGAACAGAAACAGGAAAATTCTTTGAAATAGTAAGTGATAATATTAATCAGATGGGAATGAGTGTAGAAAGAGCATTGTTTGATACAAAAAGAGGAGCTGTGCTATACTTTCCATCAAAGATGATTGAAAGCAGCATGAAAGTATTGACAGAGTCAGCAAAAAAAGGACCGCAGATTGCAGCACGAGCACTCATCACTGTTTCCCAATACATCAAAGAAATGCATCGAGTTGATGAACGGTTGAAGGATTTGTTAGCAGAAATTATTTCTTCCATGAAATCACAGATCAGTTTTATGACTCCTGTTATTGCTGGAATTGTGGTTGGCATTACCTCTATGATTTCCAATATTCTTGCAAAACTTGGTCCAATGTTGCAGCAGCAACAAGGAGGTGCAGCTGTTGGTAGTGCAGGTGCATTGCCAATGGATTTATTTGGATTAGGGATTCCTAGTTATCATTTCCAGGCAATAGTTGGCATTTATGTTATACAAATTACTTATATTTTGACTATACTGGCAAATGGTATTGAGAATGGCGCAGATAATTTGAATGAGAAATACTTAATTGGAAAGAATGTTTTGTACGCAACAATACTGTATGTTGGCATTGCATTTATTATTACGATAATTTTCAATACTGTTGCTGTGATGGTGCTGGAAGGGGTTGTTGCATGAGAAGATAAATTATAATGCCGGACGTAAATAATTAATATATTTGTTACGTCCAGCAAACATAATAACGGAAAGAAATCTATTAATTAATTAGTTCCGCTATTATATGTGGTAGTAAGAATGATAAAGAAAGATGAGAGAGTACGGAAAAGATTTTGGAAGTGGATTAGAGAAAACTATTTTCCCAATAAGATTGTATTTGGCGCTTTTGCTAATACAACATCTGCTGTAATAACAACACTACCATACAACAAACCTATTGCAAGATAGAGTGCATCGTACAGAGATAATTTATATTCAAAAGCTAGGAGACTCGCTTTTTCAAGAAGGAAATAATTCATTTTTTCAACATGAAATTGCACATCCCATAATGCTTCATTGGCTTGTGTAAGGCTCTTTATTGACCCCCCTTTATAGCGTAATGCATTGAGAACTTCTAAGAAGGTAAGCTCAGGAATTATAAGAAGAGTTTTACCAGATATATGATCTGCACGAAAGGTGAGCGCTTCAGTGCTATTTTCTTCATCAACAAACCATTTGACTATAACAGAAGCATCAACGACTATCTTTTGTCTCGCCATTCACGTATAACCTCAACGCCTTTTTTTCCAGAAGCAAATATCCTTCTTTTTCGAAAAGCATCTATTATCTCAGAAGCTGTTTCTGCGCGTTTTCTATCAATGGTATCTATTTTTTCAATAGTCTCCTGAATCGAGTTTCGCAGAACAGCACTCCAGTTAATATGATGATGACTTTTCATCTCGTTATGAAGTTGCTTATCCACTCGCAAGGAAATAGTAACGTCTGTCATAAAGCAATGTAATATTTGTAATATATTTAAATCTTTCTATTGCAACCATAAAAAAACATCCCACTCCCACAGACAAATGTCCGCAGGAGTGAAATGAAGAGGGTTTTGGCAAAAGAAAGAGTATGATTACAAGGGAACTCTTTACGAAGTAAAGCCCAACATAAATCCTTGTTCTGCAGGATTCATAACATCATCATCAGTATCATCCATATTATTGACACTATAAACGTCTTCAACAATGTGTTGTTCTTCTGTTCTTCGTATTAATTCACGCAATATAGCCCTATTGTTTTTTTCCATAAATATCACCTTCTAAATAAAACGATGACTAACTTCAATGCGTAATTCATCATTGTTTGTTGGCTGAAACAATGCTTTTGTTTCTCGTTTCATAACCTCAAAAAATAATTCATTGATTGTGGTTGTTTCCAAGCTGAAATTTTCCATATTGATCACCTTTTGATAGAATTATAATGAACAAAGTTGTTTATATATCTCACACCAGCGTGTCCAGTGTGGGTTGTGCAGCATATTTATTGAGAATAAGAGCACTGGACAAATAGGGTTTGACTTGTGGTTTTTTTGTCAATAGATAAATTAGTAAAAATCAAAGAAAGAGCACAACAGATAGAGAAAATTTGTAGATGTAGAGAATCACACAACAACTAAATCAAGAACAACTCCTGTGCCATAGTTTCTGAGTAACTCTTCAAATAGAGCAATATGCTCATCCTCAAGGAGACCATATTTATCGTTTAACATAATAATAAAGAGAGTAATAACTATTAATAAAGATGAGTTCTTTTTTCTCAGCAGTTTCATCTTTTAGAACTTTTCAATCTCTTCCTCTTATTCGCTTCAGGCTCTTCCAAGTAATTTTCGTCAGTAACTACATTTTCTCCAGAAACTATTTCAAGATTCTCTCGTGCATCTCCAGCAATCTTTCCACCTTTTTGAGCAGCATCTTTGTTCTGTAGAAATCCAACTACATTTTTATTTTGAGCGATCTTTGTTGTAGATGCTTCACCAAGCATTGTGAAAATAAGTTCTAGATCATTCATGTGATCTCGAAGATTTTCTTTTTGTAGCCCTTTGAATTGTTTATAATCATCAACAGTTTTCCCAAAAGCTGCTTTGCTGATTTCATTGGTGAGAATTGCATATTCTTTATCCTCATTGACATCTCTCTTCTTCCATTCATCAGTGAGTTCTTGTCGCACAGCTATGCCCCTTACTCTTTTTTCTATCCATTCATTTGAATATCCTTTTGCTTTGTAAAGCTCTTTCATCCTCGCTTGAGCAAGTTCAGGGTCTTGTATTTCCAGTACGCGCTCATTGCCAACTTTTGCAAGCCATACTTTGAACGGTTCAGCTTTTTTTGAAGGGATGGACTGGATTAGTCTTAGAATCAATTCTGTATCAGCACAGTCCGTTTCATAATTTTTGCCATCAGAAGACGTAAGTTTCAGTTGTACGATTTTTTCGTACAACTCAAAACCCTCTTCTTTTAGCTTGATTTTTAGGTCAGACCAGTATCTTCTGGGAATAGAGCTATCTGTTAAAACTTCGATTACATCAACAACAGAGAAATACCATTCATCATTGTGCCAGGTTCTTCTTATTTTCTTATCTTGGAAAACAACCAATGCATTTTGTTCATTCATTTGTATCCCCCTAAGAAAAAGAAAAGAGAAAGAGGTTTATATACTTCACGGCAATCTGTCGTGTGTGGGTTGTGCAGCATATTTATTGAGAATAAGAGCACTGGACAAAGTGGTTTGGGTAGTGCGAATAAATCTTTGTTTGATGGTTGTTTTCTTAACTGCATTGAAGAATGAATTTACTGTCAGAATTACTAATATTTTGCCTTTTTCCAAAATCCTTCAAATATCTTTTTATATGAATTTGCAGTTTCTTGACTTACAATGAGAATAGCAATAGGGGGCTTTGCGGTATAGGTAACAATGAGCACTTTATTTTTGTAAATCCACGTATCTGTAGGAAAATAAGAAAGAGGATAAAATTTTATCTGTCCATAGGTCAATTTTGTGACATCACTTCGCCTCCTAAATGAATTATCATAAAGTACCTTTGTTAGAACTTTCTTTTTTCGCTTTATATCTTGATAAATAGCATAATAAGAACCCATTGCATCTGCCATATTTCCAGAAGCATAAATAATATTTTCCACTGTTTTTGAAATTTTAGGAGGAACCAAGTGTCTTTTTATTGCATCTGTATGAATTCTATAATTGATTTTTGAAAGATTTCGCTTAATATCCCAATCTAAATGCTTTAGATCGCTCTCCTCTGCTTTCAAGCGCTGAAATTCTTTTATGAGATACAGCTTGAATTCAACAGATATCCAAGATGCAAATTCAAATGCAATATCTTTATGAGCATATGTTCCACCATACCTTCCAGATTTTGAAAGTATTCCTATTGCATAAGTACGCTCTATCCATTGTTTTGGAGTAAGAATAAAATTGTTTAATCCTGATAACTTTCTAAACCCATCGAATTCGATGGAATTAAAATTTGGATTATGTATTTGTTCCCAAAGTCCCAAGAATTCAAGAGTAGTTCTACTTCTGAGCCAGTTTTGGATAATATAATCACTTCTATTTTGATCTTTGTATCTTGCAATATCTGTTAATGATATATAGTCTTCACTTTTCTGTGAATGAAGAGTAACTTCTTTTCCCAATACATTTAGTTTCTTTCCCATATTATTTTAGAGAAAAAGAAAGTATTGACAGAATATATATCTCACACCGGCGTGTCCAGTGTGGGTTGTGCAGCATATTTATTGAGAATAAGAGCACTGGACAAAGTGGTTTGGGTAGTGCGAATAAATCTTTGTTTGATGGTTGTTTTCTTAACTGCATGGAAGAGTAATTTCTTTTCACAAACCTAAGTCAAGACATATTTTATTTATATCTTCCCGAAATTCACCAATATATTTTTCTTGATTTCGAGGAGATAAGTTAGTGAGAGGGATCTGCAAAGCACTGTCACGATCAATAATTGCATTAGGAAGGTCATTTGCAGTATAGTTAGCAACAAACAAATAAGGATGATGAGGAGAGCTAATAACCAAGTCAGCACCTGGTTCGTAACAGATTGTATCTCTTTTTGAAGTAATATAACAGTATTCTCTACCAATCATTTCTCCATTATGTATAACAAAAGAGGCGAGTTTTCTGCTGTTACTACTGTCTTCAACAAGAGTTTGTAAAGTAGGATCATTATTTTGATACGAAGTTTTTATTTTTGGAAATCTCTGTTCAGGATGAATAACAACAACACAGCTAGACAAAAGTGCAACTAATCCTGTAATCCTCTGCATAAAATAAAAGGAAAACAAATAAAGAATAAAAAATGTTTGACATATTTGCTTCTCGAACCTCACGAAGGGCTGCTTCATTAGGATTTTCTTTTTGTTCGATATGACCTCCTAAAGTCTAATACTGTTGCTCTCTAAGAAATATCTTAACTCTATATTTATTCTAACCCTAAAAGCAGTATCTATATCAATAAATACT
>JAHFMP010000137.1 GCA_023267795.1 Candidatus Woesearchaeota archaeon
ATGGTGTCTTGACCCCACCAGTTAACTGTAATGTTTCTCCACCAGCCAGCTGCGCCGCCAAAGAAATAAATGATAATACCAAATGCAGCGAGTGCAATTCCTCCTGAAAGGCTGCCGCCCATCCATTTTGCTTCGCCACCAAACAAGCCAATCAAAAGCAATGCCATAACAACTGCAACAACAACAATCGAAACATCAGGCAATGCTTGATTGAGAATATCAACAAGGTCATATCGTGTGGGATAACTGCTCGTAATATGCGGGATGACCACCATTGCTGCAATGATAAACGCAATCATGACGTTAAAATTCTTTTTTCCTGCGCCAAGAATTTTTGTTTTCTGGAGCATTGCAAAAAGAATGGTGAAAATTAAAAGAAACGGAAGCAATGCATCTGTCAACCCATAACTTTCCATTGTTCGAAATAATTGTACAAAACTTGTTGTTGCCATTTAAATAAATTCTTGCATTCACGCGCTTCGCGTGTTCATGAAGAATTTATACACCTCTTTATTTTTTTCTTGCTTTTTAACTATAATGCAGAACATAAGTAAATAATATAATTGTTATGTTCTGCAAACATAATAGCGAATGATTATAACCAATTATTTATATTCACTATTATATATAAATCTTCTGTGTTTCTGCTTTGCTTCTTCCTTCCTTGTAATTCTATTAGTGCTTTTCTGTATGACTCTCTGTTTTTTCTGCGCCACCTTTGCTTGGTTCGCGGATAATATACAGCATGAAGCCAATAACCACAATCATCATGATAATTGAGCTTACTGCAGTCGTGCTGTAATTCTCAATCACAAAGTCCATAATCCATGTGAGGAAAGGCTCTCCTGATTCTGTCGGAATGGAATAGAGGAATATTGCGACAATACCAATGAACATAATTACCATGAACATAATCTTCCAGCCGCTGCTTAGGAGTACTTCTTGTTTTTCTGAATAGAAGATTCCTACAAGAAGAAGAAAGAACACGCCAACGAACAGCAAAATCACTATTTTTGGCAACGCACTATTGATTAACGAAACCATTTGCGCAGAGGCAACGACGAGGAATGCAATGACAAACGCACTCATTGCATTGAGATTCTTTTTACCATATTCTTCTCCTCCTACTTTCTCTGTTCCTAAAATCTTTGTTCGCTCAAAAATTGCGTAGACAATGGTAAAAACTAAGATGAATGGGAGAATCACATCATAGACGCCAAGCCTGTCAAAGAATTCAAGAACATCTCTAAACGCGCTCACACCAGTTGTTGCGTAGAGCATAGGGAGCATGGGCAGTATTGTCATCATCCAAGTTTTGGAAAAGTTTATATATAAACCTTTCGATTAAAACAATTCTTACATTCGGCTTTTTGCCTCATGAAGAATTGTTATACTAGGGAGATTATTCCATCGGAAAAATGATCATCAATGGTGCATATTATGTTCTCCACAAAAAACTTTGAAAAAATTAGAAAACAATTGGTTTTGTATTCTCAAAAACGCGAAGACATTATTAAAGCATCGCGTGACGTGCTTCGCTTCAGTAAAATTGCAATCTCTTCTCTGCATCGCAATGAAACTCGAGAAGCAGAGAAACACCTCAAGGATGCAGAAGCACTAATCAAGAAAATCAAAAGTTCTGCAGCTCTTGACGTCAAACTTGCAGTTGTTGGTGCATATAGTGTTGCGATGCAGGAATATGTGGAGGCAAAAACATTTCTCCATTTTATCAAAACAAACACACTTCTTGACCTTGACAGTCTTAGTGTGGAACCTGAGGATTATTTGATGGGATTAAGTGATTTAACTGGAGAACTTGCACGCTCTGCTGTTTTGAAAACCATCAGCAAAAATTATCCCCACGTGCGGCTTGTTCGTGATTTTGTTGCAGGGATTCATGATTTCTTTTTGACATTGGACATGGGAAATGGCGAGCTTCGCAAAAAGTATGATGCTATTAAATGGAATTTGAAGAAAATTGAAGATATTATCTATGACATTGAAACCAAAAATGTGCATAAACACGCTCATTCTGATTCATCGCGTGACGAATGAATGTTTATATTGATATAAAAATACAGGAGCTACAAAATACAGGGTTACAACAATGGAAGAATTACAATATACCTGGCTTGGGCATGCATCTGTTAAACTCATTGGAGAAAAAATAGTATACATTGATCCGTTTCAAATCAAAAAAAATTCTGCTGATGCAGACATTATTCTTTGCACTCATGCGCATCATGATCACTGCAGTATTGAAGACATTAAGAAAGTGATGAACTCCAACACTATCATTGTTTGTCCTCCTGATTGTTTGAGCAAATTTAAAGGATTGCTTGTCAAGGAAATCATTCCTGTTGAGCCCTGTCAGGAAATAACGCTTAGAGGATTGAAAATAGAAACCATTCCTGCATATAATGTCAACAAATTTCGCAGTCCAGGAATTCTATTTCATCCTCAAGAAAATTATTGGGTGGGATATATTGTGTATCTTGGTGGCAAAAAAATATATCATTCTGGAGACACTGATAAGATTCCAGAAATGGCGTTGCTTCATGGCATTGATCTTGCATTTGTTGCTGTTGGCGGCACCTATACCATGACATGGCAAGAAGCAGTTGAGGCTGTGCTTTCCTTTTTTCCCAAAAAAGCGATTCCCATGCATTATGGAAGTATTGTGGGAAGTGTGCAGGATGCAGTCAATTTCAAAAATGAAGTTATTAAACATAAAATTCAAAGTGATGTGATGAGCCCTTTTTGATAAGTTTTAATTCCTGCCGGCTCTGTCCGGAAAGTTGCGGTAGCATCAATTTGTGAGGCTTTTCTAAACCTCATAAGAAGAGTTGAGGGGGTCGCTCCCGTCGGGGCTTCAACGATTTCAAAAAAGAAAAATATAGATAGCCGA
This sequence comes from Candidatus Woesearchaeota archaeon, assembly GCA_023267795.1. Classification (GTDB taxonomy): domain Archaea; phylum Nanobdellota; class Nanobdellia; order Woesearchaeales; family DSVV01; genus JACRPI01. Next base: position 2,909 of record JAHFMP010000137.1, read on the forward strand.
ACTCGATGCTACCCCGAAGGAGACTTTCCGGACAGAGCCGCTCCATCCAAAAAACATATAAAT
>JAHFMP010000013.1 GCA_023267795.1 Candidatus Woesearchaeota archaeon
TCCCTGGGTTCAGAAAGGAAGAAGTTCTGATGAACTAAAGGAACTACAACGATATGCAATGAAATCATTTTATTTTAGACCAAAAATAATCATGAGAAAAATTAGAGGTATAGATAATTTACTAATTTTTAAAAAGTATGTTTCTGGTGCTGTTGCTTTACTACTGAAAAATATAAATTCATTGGATGATAAAGAATGAAAAAAATAGTTGTAACAATACCAGCATATAACGAAGAAAATAATATAGGACAGGTTATTAAAAGCACAAATGAAGCATTAAAAAAAGAGTACGATCTTATAATTCAAGTTGTAGATGATGGAAGTAATGATAACACAGGAGAAGTTGCAAAAGAAGCAGGAGCATATGTCATTAAACACCCAAAAAATCGTGGTTTGAGTGCGGCTTTTAAAACTGAAATGAAAGCTGCACTAAAACATAATCCAGATGTAATTGTACATATAGATGCTGATAAACAATACGAACCAAAAGATATTAAGATGCTTTTAAAGGAGATTGATAATGGCAATGATCTTGTTCTTGGTTCACGGTTTAAAGGAAGCATTGAATATATGCCTCTCATTAAGAGGATCGGCAATACGATATTCTCGTCCTGTATTTCTAAATTATCTCACCAACATATTACTGATTCACAAACTGGTCTTCGTGCATTTACGCCAGATGTAGCAAGAAATATTACTATAATCTCATCATATACATACACACAAGAACAAATACTACGAGCAATAACAAAAGGTTACATAATAAAGGAAGTACCAATTACGTTTCTCTCAAGAAAAGATGAAACAAGAAGCAGACTTATGAAGAATCCGTTACACTATGCATTGTACGCCAGTGTAAATGTAATAAGAGTCTATCGTGATCTAAAACCTCTTGTTTTTTTTGGAATATTTGGACTATCCATGATTATACCTGGCATCATGATAGGTTTTTATTTTCTTTATTTACATCTTACTACTGGAATCAAAGGACACCTTGGACTATTATTTCTCATGGTACTTCTCCTCATAGTCGGCTTCCAAATGTTCATCTTTGCATTTCTCTCTGATATGCTTAAAGGATTTAATGAAAAATAATAATCTGTTTTATAAACACATCTCAGTTACTTTTTATATGCAAAAAGCGAAAGATGCGTTGCTGGTTTTCACTCTTTTTATCACGATATTCTCATTCTATTACTTCTTATCTGTATCAATCCCACCATTTTGGGAAGATCATACATTCCACAATAGATTTGCTAATGCAGAAATAAGTGATTTATTAAAAGGGACATTTCATATAGGGAACAATAACCTTTTTTATCTTGACAGACCTTTTTTCGGGATGTATTTCAAGATAGTGTTTTGGCTATTCAAATATAATTTCTTTCTACATAAAATTGTGAAAATTGCACTCATCTGTTTGTGTGCATACGTGCTGTACATTTTCTTAAGAAAAATGCTTAAATGCTCTTGTTATGCATTTCTCATTACAATATTTAGCTTTCTTTCATACCCCTTTTTCAGCAACTCACTCCAATATGATCTTCCATTTACATTAGCTGAGTTGTTCAAACTATTAGCCATAATTATATTGATTATTGACATAAAAAAGAAAGAAACATCATTTTTAAGACAAACACTTATTGCATTATTTGCAGTGCTTGCCTTCAGAACTTACATTCAAGCATGGTCAGTCGTTGGAATACTAATCTTATTTGTAATGATATACAATTGGAGACTACTAAAAAGATACAGTGTCCTATTCTTAATTCTAATTACATACAACATACCGTTCGGTCTCTTGACTGGTGTAAAGACAATGAAACTATATGATGGATTAGGACATGCAAGTATTAAAGATTTCTTTATAACAAGAATAAACGTCTTCTATAATCCACTCTCGATATCACAAAATATTTATTATGTCTCGTTTTTTGACATACTCACATTCTTTGGTATATGGATTATTGTTTCTTATATGACCATAAAGACAGCACACACTATATTCACACCTAAACATTTTTCTAAGAATAATTCACAAAATTATACCATGCTTGTCATACTTGCATTTGTATGGTTGATCTGTGAACTCCCTATCCTTTTTATAGCTCCAGACCCAAGTATCCGCTATCTAAGCGGAATTATGATTCCTTTTTTCATACTCTTTTTTATATTGGTAAAGGATTATGTAGCGATATCACAAAAAATTGGAAGAAAATACATCATTCCTATACTTATTATTGCACTCATCGGCATTCTAGCTACAAATGTTTTCTATGCATATCTCTTTAGAATAACATGGGGCTCAACTTTTATTGGTATTGACAAAACAAACAAATATGTTGAACAGATACGATCTCCAAATAGTTATGTTCTTTACTTCTCTGGCACTGTTGCAAGAGAGATGTACTCCCTTGACAGAACAAGCTTAGACTATTCTTTTAGAAATGATGTAATCTATTATAAAGGAGGATACGCTGACTTTGATGAGAATAATATTAACAATCTTGGCAAAGAGTATGAAGAAGTTTATGTCATCAAACGTATCAGTACATTTGGTAAAAGCGCATATCCTGACATTGATCTTGATTCTTATGAGAATCTAAAACTAATAGCAATTATTAATGGGAATGCTGATGATTTTATAGATATGGCTACTGGTACATTTACAGAACTTTTGAAGCTCCCATATACATATGGAGAGATTTATGTATATAAACTACAACCTGTGGAAAATAATTAAGATTCAATGGGACTTGTTAGAATGAGAAACTCGATCACAAAATCAACTATCACTGTTACTATTTTATCTGTCTTAAGTTACTTATTTGGTTTTTTAGCACAGATTCTTACAGCACATTATTTTGGTACATCTGAAGGTGTTGATACTTTTGTTCTTACATCAGTTATTCCATTTTTTATTTATGGTATGACAATGGCAATTTTTATGAACGCATTTCTTTACATATATACTGAACACAAAAATAAACACAAAGAAGAGGATAATAAAAAAATAATCTCAGCTGTTTTTACAACACTATTAATTACCCTTATTGTCATAACAATCATAATTTTACTTGCTGCACCAATAATTGCAAAATTACTTGTTTTAAATAAACAGCAATATGATCTGAAAATTATAACAAGGATGATCCGTATTCTTGCGATAGGTGCTTTCTTATTTGGAATGATAAGCTTCTCAACAGGATTATTATACACAGAAAAGAAATTTTTTAGCCCAATGTTACTTCGTATATGTATTGGCACAACAACTATCATTGGCATACTGCTAGCTAGAGATATTTTAGGAATATACGTTCTACCAATTGCTTTTGTGGGAGGATTATTTATCGCAACAATCGTGCAATATGCAGATTTGTTATACTTCGGGTTTAGAATGCATCTCTCTAAGGAAATGTTTAATTCAGAGTGTAGACATATTCTTCTTTTATCGATTCCAATACTTGGAAGTTCTTTTCTTTATTACCTCATTCAATATATTATGAATATTTTAGCTACGAGCTTTGATCCAGGAAGTGTTGCTTCATTACATTATGCATATGTCATTAGTTCCTTTCCAGTTATCTTAATTGGAGGTTCTTTTGCAACAATACTTTTACCATCAATGACAGATTATTTTGTAAAACAAGAAATAGAACAATTTGAAAAATTCCTTGAAACAGCAACACTTTACATAATCTATATCATGTTACCTCTTTCAGTTGTTGTTGTATTTTTTGGACAAGAAATTACAACAATAATTTATGGAGGAGGGATGTTTACAAATGATGCAAGCATAACTGTTGCAGGAATACTTTCCATTTATGGAAGCGGATTGGTATTCTCAGCTCTTCAACAAGTATTTATGAACACACTATATGCAATGAAAAAGATGAAAGAACATTTCTTTATTATGATTATTTATACTGCTACAATTTTTCTTTTGAGTACACTTTTTATAAAATTTTTAGGCCTGCGCGGATTGGCTCTTGCTTATGTTTTTGGAACAGTCATTGCAGTAGGAGTTACGCTGTATGTTCTTTTTAAAAATGGAATAAACATAAAAATAAATTATATGGCTCCATACATTACAAAAATATTTTGCGTGATGATTCTTCTTTCCATAATTTTTTATGAGCTAAAAACACTTTTTCTTCAAAATCTCACAGGAATATATTTGTTCTGTGGCCTTGTTGGAACAATTGTTCTTGGTTTTTTGTTATATTATATGACAACCTCCTTCTTAGGAATAAAAGAAGGGAAAGCAATTCTGAACATTATTAAGCAATATTTTACTAAAGAGAACTTTTAAGAAAAAAATCCTGCAATGTTTCCCATCTAAATGTTTCTTTGGATTTTTTCACAAGTGAAGCAAATTCTCTAATATCTGATTGTTTATATAACCAAATGTGATCCATAACATGAGTAACATTACATATGGGAACAATCTTCTCAGGTAAATTCAATACAGGAGGATCATAAGACTGTTCTGTAGAGAAAGCGTGCGCAGGAGGAAAAATTATACTGTACTTCTTTACGAAATATGTATTTAGTAAAGATAATAATGGTTTTTTCACAGGATGGACATGCTCACCCTTAACAATCACCTCAAATTCAAACTTGCGTAAAACAGGAAGTGCCTGCCAGTTTGTGTGCAGCCCTGGAAAAATAAAAGTTTTTGGGAATAAGTCCATATTGTTAAAGTCATCACGCATTCTATGAACAAGCGAAAAAATTTCTTTTTTTTTAATAAATTTCCAGTCTTCATGACAAACACCATGTGCAGCAATTTCATGTCCTTTTTTATTTAGGTACCGGACAAATCTATAATACTCTTTATTATCATTAAAAGAACAATTATTATATTGCGTAATTACTCCAAAAGTCGCCTTACAATCATATTTTTTTAGAACACGAGCGATGTTTTTATGTACTTCTAAAACAACAGCCGTATTGCATATTGTTGGTGAAAAACAAAGATCATCAAATCGCCATAAAAGAATGTTCATGAAAATAGTAAACTATTAATATATATAAAATTTCTTGTATAAATGTTACCAAATTATCATGAAAGTTTGGATTATTTTTTCTGTTTAGATTGTAAGAAGAAAATCATTATTAGATCCAACAACGGATATGGTCATGGTATTTGTGGGTGTTATAGATATCCTCTTGTTGATAATATTCTTATTCTCAAAAAGCGACCTGATACAGAGGAAACAGCTCGTCTGATAAGTGAAGGGAAATTTGAACATGCAAAACTTCTCCAAACAGAAGTCTCTTTCTCTCTTTATCATCGTATACTTAATAAGCTGACTAAGCAGGACATTGGTTTACTCAATCACATTATGTATCGCTTCATAATACAACAAAGGAAAAAGAGAATGAAGATTTTAGAGAAATTAATGACAGAGAAAAAAATTTATACTTTATTCTCAGCGTTAGAAGCTGGAAAATGGGGAGAATATTGTATATTTAGATTTGTAAGTGAGTCATTTATTATTGGAAAGCACATATTGCAATGTTTATCTCCTAACATAAAAATAAAAAAGCAGGGAATAATTCTTGATCATCTTTGTGGTGCAGGCCATTATTCTTTTATTCTTTCAAACATTTTCAAAAATTGTCGAGTAATATCAACTGATCAATCTTTTTTGAATCTTTTCATAACAAAGAATTTTTTTAACAAAAACGGTATTTTCCTATGCATTGATGGAAACAACAAACTCCCTATTAAAGAAAAAATAATAGATTTATTCTGGTCATCTGATGCATTCCATTATTTAATAAAAGACAGACAAAGATATCTTGTAGAAGATTATTCTCGTGTTTTAGGAGAAAATGGTGTTCTTGTTCAGGCACATCTTCATATTAAAGGCGGTAAAAATGTTGGTGAAGGAAATAGCCACACACTTAGTGAATATGAAACTATTTTTAGTAACATACCATCCTGCTCATATAATGAACAGGAAATAATGACTAAGCTTTTTCAAAATTATCGTGTAGATGGTGATGCCATCATTTTAATTGGAACAAAGAATAAAGAAGAGTTAGAAACCATAAAGAAAAAAATAACTAAATCCATTGGAAAAAGAAAACCTGCGATTAGTAATTCATTCCTATACCAAAATCCACTCATTAACCTGTTTGATGATTCAGGCAATAAAAAATTTTATCATGACCGCCTTTTTGAAAATAAGAAAAATAGCGGAGAGTGGATTTGAACCACTGACCTATGGGTTATGAGCCCATCGGGCACTCCTGACTGCCCTACTCCGCTATGATTTTAGAATGAGAATAAATTAGGTTGATTTATAAAACTTTTTAAACGTTTCCACGATATATATTAAGTCTTCTGTAGTTAAATCCTGATGGCATCCAATGTAAAAGCCTGATTCATTTATCCATTTTGCAACAGGATAATCTTCCTCTTTAATACCAAACAACTTTTGATAGATTGGCTGATTAATCAGAGGCAGCATTTCTCTTGTTTCAATTCCATTAGCCTCCAAAAATTCAACAATTCTATTCTTAGATTCAGACTTCATAACAATTGGAAACATCATAAATGAGTGTTCTGCATCTGGCCTTATTTTTGGAAGCTGCATATATTCTTCAAATGATTTTAATTTTTTGAAAAGATATGCTGCATTTTCTCTTCTCTTTTGAACTATTTCAGGAAGAATTTCAATTTGAGCAACACCGAGTGCACCTTCCATCTCTGTGACACGAAAACTATGGCCAATACTCGTAAACCTGAATCTTGCTTCGATAACTTCACGCAATTTTTCTCCTTGTTTCCCTTTTGCATCATCAATGCTGATATAAATTGCATCTCTTCCGTGATTAACTAATGAACGCAACTTTGTTTGGTATTTAGTATTACTAGTTGTATTGATACCTCCAACACCTGTTATTAAGAGATGCGCAACATATGTTGAAAAACAACCTATATCCCCTAAAGAACCAACCATTTGACCTTTATACATTGCATACATAGTTTCACAGGAATCTTCAATAATCTTTAAGTTATGTTTTTTTGCAATTGCACTTATCGTGTCCATTTCACAAGGCATCCCAAAAAGATGCACAGGAATAATTGCTCTTGTTCTTGGAGTAATTTTTTCTTCTATCTTCTTTGGATCAATTCCATAATATTCTTTCTCTACATCAACAAATACAGGAGTCATATTGTTATGAATTACAATATTTGACGTTGCAACAAAAGTCACAGCAGGCACGAGCACTTCATCACCATTCTGCCAGCAATGAAGTTCTTTTAATGCCTGTAATGCAACATGCAACGAACTTGTTCCGCTGTTGCTCACCACTCCAAAACTACAATTATGGGTTTGTGCAAACTCTTTTTCTAATCTTTTTAAGAATGGACCGTAGGAAAGTCTTCCACTATCTAAAACCTCCTGAACATATTTTTTTGCTGTATCAGAAATAGTAACTGTACCAACTCCTATTTGCCTCATAATAATAAAAGAACATTATACTGTTTTATATAGTTTCTCTCCTTATTTCTTGACATATGGCGGACTATTTTTCCACTCATGCATTATTCTCATAAATATCTTAAATCCATCTCTCCATGTGTTTAGATGAGATACACCAAACTCCCTGTCATCCTCTATAGTGGGGATTTCTGTCACTTTCAATTTGAGCTTTCCTGCTTTCATAGTCATTTCTGTTTCTATATCAAAACCATCTGCACTAATATTCATTTGCTTTAAAGCTTCTCTTCGTATAGCACGAAACCCATTCTGACTATCAACAAGAGCTAATCCACTTGTCCAATTAATTAATGCAGTCAAAATCCAATTCCCTATTTTTCTTATAGGAGTAATGTCGTAACTTTTGCCCTCACCAAAGCGTTTTGCAATGACAAGATCAGATCCTTCTTCTATCTTTTTTATTAATTTATCAATATCCCCTGATCTTTCATTTCCATCTGTACTTAACATAACAATAATATTTCCTTTTACATGTTTAAAACCTGTTTTGAAAGCAGCTCCTCTTCCTTTGCCATCCTGCAAAATAACAGAAAATCCTAAATCTCTTGCAATCCCTGCACTTTTATCTTTGGAATAGCCATCTATAACTAATACTTCATCAATGTAAGAAGGAATATTTGTTAAAACTTCTTTTATTGTATGCTCTTCATTGAGATTAACTGCGATAACAGAATATTTATAGTTTTTTTTCATATTTGATTAATAGAGTAAAGACATAATTTAAAAATTTTACTTCACATAAAACGACAGTGTTCTTTCTACAGAATTTCCATACGCATCATCACAATAGATGGTAATTGTATTATATCCATTATCTAAGTCTGAGAGTAATGCTGCAAAGACATTTTCTGTAAGTGCATTCATTTTTGTATATTCCAATAATCCATACGCACCATAACCACATCGCACTCCTGAAGAAACTGATGTTGTTACTGTTAGTGCCACTGCCTTATCACTTTCCACTTCTTCATTATCTTCTGGACTTACAGAAAGGATTTCTAATGCTTTCGCCTTAGAAATAGCGTAGACAAAAGATTCTGTTGCAGTATTTCTTTCTCTCTCTTGTTTTCTGCACAGGATTTTATAATCTTCGTACTTTGACCATGTCAATGTTTTATTTTCTCTTTCAATTCCCAATTCTCCAATAGAAAGCATAACACTACAATCATAGGTTCCTTTCTGCTGTTCTTCAGCAGAAGTTTTATGGCACGTCATCTCTTTACTTTCTATTTCATTGATGATACGACAACTTGTACTTTCATCTTTATAGAGATGCAGAGTTATATCCTGCTTTGTGATATTAAAAACTGTTGATTGGGTTTCCGATAATAAGTAATCACTGACACTGATAATGGCAGTTTCATTTGTCTCTGTCACTTGAACATATTCTGCGTACTCTTCAATAGGGTTTACCACATCTTCAGGAATTACTTCCGAATACAACCGCTCAATACCAGTCGTATTTCCATATTGTATTGTCACTAAAGATATTTCCTCATTGTCAGGATTATCTGCACAACGGAAGTATATTGTTAGTTTTTCTTCTATATCTTCTTCTATAGGAACTGTTGTAGTACAAACATAACTTCCTCCTGCAACAGAAACACGATCATACAATTCATTCTGACAACTTAACGCATACTTCATATCTTCATATAAATTATCTTCAATATCATAATGACAATCAGCAGGCTCATCTGTATAGATATATAACGGAACTGTTGTTGCATCTGCAGCAATAGTACTTTCATTTTTTGGATTTGTTGCAACAATTACAGGGGGACTTATGTCTTCTGTTGTATTGCTTACATCAACTTCTACAAACAATTCATTCTGTTGGAAATTCCCATATTTATCCTCACAACTCACAAAAAGATAATAGCCGCCACTCTCAAATTTCTCCAGCAATGTTATTGACATATTCTCATAAAAAGGATAGGAATTTTCCACATCGTCAATAAAAGAAAGCATTTTGGTCACATGCGGCTGGAGCTCCTCTGCAAGATCATCTCCTGTTACTGTATTATACACACTGAAAACAGCAGGGAATTTTTGTTCATACGACTCCAATAATGTTTCTGGTTCTGTAATTGCCTCGACTATCTGCTCTGCAGTTGTGAGATTTAATCCGTCTTTTACTTTTTGCGGAATTGTCAATTGAGGAGGAACACGCACTGCAAGTATATGCTCCTTTGCATAGACTGGAGAACCTGTTATTATCACAGGTGGATCAAGAAACTCTGCCTGCGGTGTATAATCAAGACGGCAAATTGCATCAGTTGTTGTTTCTAAAGGAAGAGAGAATATTTCATACGGTTGTAGTGCTGGTGTGATTCTATAACCACTATAATTCCGCTCTTCAATTGCAAGAATTTTTTCTGTCGCTGTATACCTATTTTGCATTTTTTCTCCTGGAATGATTACAGTAAATGGTTGTTGTTTATCGTTTGGTACTTCATAACACTCTGGATAGCCATCTTTTTCTTCATAGACACATTTCTTTCCTAAACTCCTACAAGTATATTCACTGCATAGTTTTCCGTCATCACACGAAGCACAGTTGTCTCCTCCTTTTGGTGCTTGCCAAACACTGCACCAGCTGAGCTCCAATATTTCTATCTTTGGTTTTTTTGTGAACGGATTCAAATAATTAGGAACAGTAATATCCACCCACTGATTGACAAAACTATATGCTGCAGCCAACATTTCTATAAATATATCTGTTGCTTCTGCAACAGGAGCACGCAATAATTGCTTTTGCTGGTGAACAAAAACAGGAAGTGCTTTGATTGGTTCTGCTTTCTTACTCCACTCATACACCTCATCACTTGGATAATATTTCATATCTGTTGTAAAAAAACTATTCTCTGTCAAAACATTCTGAGTATTCATGTAATTACCACAATCACCATGACTATAACATGCTATTGCTGCTGCATCAACCCACTCCTGCGAACACGAGAGACCAGAACAGGTTTTTTTCTGATTTGCCATGCCACAAATTTCCAATCCATTAAAATTCCAGAATTTCAACCCTGGAGGCACATACGGAACACACTGTTTTTCCTGCCCAAGTACTGCAAGTTCGTGATTCCAATAACAATCACGCTCCTCTGTATTTTCGCAACAGCCTTGTGTTGTACAGGAACTGCAATCCTGCCAACGATTTGGACGACAAAGAGCTTTTGTTGCTTTTTCATTGCCTATGAATATTTCGTTCTCAACACAAATTTCTTCCCTATAATCTCTGCAATATTCTTCAGTTACGTCTCCATCAATGCACGAATACATGGTATGCCTGCTTCCAACTGCATCCTTTCCTTTTCCTGTTTCACCTTCATATCCACACCAGCTTTCGCCATGTTTTCGCATTCCACAATTTTTACATTCTATGCCATCACAAAGCGTTTCTTTGGCAGATTCTTCCACTACAACACACAAACACGGGGCTGTTTCATAACGACCATTTTTTTGCTCACATATTGTTCTTGGTGTGTTTGCATAACAATTTCCTTCTATCCCCGCATAACAACAACCATACTTGTTTTCTTCTCCTGACAACAAAACCTCTCCCGGAACTGCAGCAGTATCAAGACCTTGCACTGCAAATTGCAAAATAAGATCATCATCATTTTTTTGCAGCGAATAAAGTATTCCGGGATATGGCTTTTGCTTTATTATTTTGATGTTCGTATGATTGATCTCATAATCAACAACATCAAATAGAGTATTTGCTGCTTCTTGATTGAGAATCAGCAACGCAGTTTGATACAAGTCTCCTAACATAACAGAGATTGTTGCACGAAAATTTTTCACAGTAACTTCTTCTGTTCCTTTTTTTATTTCAAGAGGGTAAAGAAGAGCAATTTCCACTGTATCCTGTGTTATTGTTGCTGTTCCTTCAACAATTCCTGCCTCTACTTTATATCCCTGCTGCTCAAATGCATGAAAATCAACACAATTTCCGAGCTCTTTTCCAATGCCATAAATAATCTGCTGCTCAATATCTTTTTTAAGAATAAGTGCATTAACACATTGATTTTTTCCATCACCATAACACCAATACTCTACATTAGTTCCATGCCATGTTTTGTAAGAAACAGGATCATAAAAGCCACCCTGAAGTGCAACTGTTGCGATAACTTTTTCTGCTGTGTTTTTCAAACATTCCTGCACATATTGAGTAATTGTCTCTTTGCCTATTGTCTCTGGAATTTCTATTATTTGTTGCTTTTGACTGGAGTAATAGAGAAAAACGCCTAAACTTAACAACAGTACAAGCCCAATAATTATGAAGAGTGTTATTTGTGCTTTCTTTATCATGAAGTATTTTTGT
>JAHFMP010000014.1 GCA_023267795.1 Candidatus Woesearchaeota archaeon
CTATTCTTTTCTAATTTCCTTGATTTTTTCTCTCCCCTTAATTAATGAGGGGAGAGAAAAAATCAAGTGAGCGTATTTGGGCGGCGGAAAAATCAGAACAATATTTTTGTCCTCTACTATATATCAATATCTTTTCTTAGTTTTCGTAAAAAAAGCAGAAAATTGTCTGTAGATTGTCCACAAATATCCTTCTTTTTCTAATCTTCGTGATGATGTTTTGATGTAACTGTTTGTAATGTATTTGAGTTTGCCTTTCTTTTTCAATTTTAAAATGAGGGATGTATCTTCAGCAAGGTGTCTTGTTTCATCATAGCCTGGAAAGAAATTTGTTTTACAAAACAGCATCCCTGATGCTGCAAGAAAAAAATGACGAAAGAAATTACCTATTGTCCAAAGAAAATCTGCTTTCCATATTGGTTCCAATGATTTTGTTTTTGTGACTCCGCCAATGTAATTTTGTTTTATTGCATTATCAATTTCATGTAATAAATTTACTGCAATCACAGAGTCTGCATCAAGAAACACAAGAACATCTCCTTTTGCCTTGCCAGCTCCAAAATTACGGGCAGCAGAAACATTTTTTTTGTTTATTGTGTATACTTTCTTGGTATATTTTTTTGCAATTTTTTCAGTTGCATCTGTACAAGAATCGCAAACAACAATGATTTCATAATCTTCATATGGCTGTTTTTTAACGCTATTTAAGCATGCTTCTATGTAGCCTTGTTCATTCTGTGCTGGAATAATAATCGAGAGCATGCAACCAGACAAATTCTTCTCCTTTTAATGATTTCTGAACAATAAATAGCAAAATTCTCTATAGTTCATTGCAAAAATGTTTGGACATGCTTAATAATTTCCTTATAATTTCTTGTCAGTGGCACATGATATGATTTCAGGTTAATAATGGTAATATGTTTATTCTCTTTGCTGTCACTTTGAATCACTGTGTTTTTTGTGATAAAGTCATCAATACAGACAAACAATAATGTTGGTATTTTGACTGTTGTTAAAGAAAATGAATAGCTGAAAAGTTCTCTTATAAGCTTCAGCACAGTTCCTATTGGTGTTCCTCTGACATCTAAATAAGGATAATACCAAATAGGCCGTTCTTTGTATTTATGGTAATCCTGGAATTTTAAATTTCGCCAGCCTGAAAATGGTATGATAAGCATAGATGCTATTATTGTAAGAATGTGAAAGAATACTGCTGATTTAATATATCTTTTCGAAAATAATGTAAAAAGCACCATTTGTTTTGTTTTTTTCCTATTATTCTTGTAAAACTCCAATGCCACTGCTGCACCAAGACTGTTGCCAATGATAATAATCTCTTGAATTTTTTCTTCTGCAACAATTGCTTCAATGTCTTTTGCAAAATTCTTGATAGTTATTGTTTCGAGTCGTGCTTTTCCGCTTCTTCCATGATTTCTCAGATCCAATGCAATAAAATTATGAAATTCAAACGCATGAAAGAATGGTTTGTAGACAGAATGATTGCTTCCTGCACCATGAATGAAGATAATAAATGGCTGCGTGGAAGAAACCCTGTTTATAATAAAGTATATTTCCGTTCTGTCAAATGATTTGATTGTTTTTTGGTACATAATAAATTCTACATTCATTGCATTCATGAGGAATTTATATGTTTTGTGAGAAAATTATCGCATCCTATTCCAATGCAGATTTTTGTATTTTTCTTTTTCAATAACAGAAGCTCGCTGTTGTTCTTCAGTGGAAAGAAAAGAAACAACAAATTCCGCGGCAAATGCCCTTGCAAAGCCTTTCACCAGAGCATTTTGAGCCTCAACAAAAGATATCTCTTTTCCTGCTTGTTGTTTGAGTGATGTAACCCTCTCTTCAACATTGGTAATCAATTTGTCTCTGATTTTTTCATCGCTTACCTGAAGAAAAGAAAACATTTTGCGAACATCAACATCCAAAAGAACTGTTCCATGCTGAAGAATCGTATTTTGTTTCCGGGTTTGTGCATTCCCTGAAACTTTGCGATCATGAATAACAATATCATTCAAAGGAACAAATTTCGCATCAATGGAAAATTCCTTCAATCCTTCAATAACTCCTTGGCTGATTTGACTATAAGAAGAAAGTATGTCTTTTGATATCAACCCATTATCTTGTCGAATACTAAAGCTATATGTGATTTCTTTGTCGTGGTACACAGCTCCACCACCAGTTATTCGACGGATCACGTCAACAGACTGTTGTAGGGATGCAAAAACATCAACCTCTTCATGGAGAGACTGAAAATAACCAATAGTAACAGCAGAGGGAAGCCAACCATACAATCGCAATGTCGCTAATTGTTTTCCTTCTGCAACTGCTTCTAAAATAGCTTCATCAACTGCCATATTCCAGGAACCGTGATTGTAATCAGTCAACAAAAGCCGAATTTTAACCATTTTGCACACCGCACAAGAGAATTGCATCAGTCAATGCTTCTGGAGTAATCCCATAAAATTCTACATTGTTTTGTTTGATATATGATTCAATCATGAAGAGAAGTGACTCTTTTTCCAAGGGATGAAATCTAAGGAGTTGTTCGATATGATAGAGCTCTTCTTCAGGATACACAAAAAAGTCACCAGTAATCTGGAGAGAAATAAGAATCCCATTATCAATATCTGCAATAATTTTAAGAAGCTTGCCGTTTGGAACTTTAAACGTTACTTTTTTTTCCATGAAAAATCAGAAAATATGGTATTTTAAAAAGATTACGGGAAAATTTAAAAAAACAAAGAAATAGAAAAAAACAAATGCTCAAAAAACACGAAATCGGAGCAATTGTGCAACAGTTTTATTTTGGAGAGAGTGACGGTGCAAAATTAGTACAAGCATTGCCGGCATTTGCTCCTGGACAACATGAAAAAGAATTCTGCAAATATTGGAAGCAGGATGAGGAAAAACACGATCGTTTGTTTCATGGCATTTTGCATGAATATGCTCTTGTTCCTTCTGGATTTAATGTTCTTTTTGAAGGATTATTCGGGATTGCGTGGCAATGTGTCGCAGAAAAGGACTGGGTGAAGTGTATGACCATTGCAGCAGTTATAGAAACTATAGCACTGGAAGCAGGCATATATCTTCACGAAAATGGAGATGAACCTGTACAAAAAATTCTTGAAGAAATTATTCCTGACGAAAAAAAACATCTTGCATTTTCAAGAACAGAACTGCAAAAGTATGTAAATCTTTCTGACAACAGAATAAAAATAAAAAATGTTGTGAAAAAAGTGAAGATCCTTTCCTGCAAATTAGGAAAAGAAAAGAAATTCAACAATCATGATATTCATGTTGCAAATATGGCGCAGACTGCATTTCTTTCTGACATGGAAAAGTTGGGAATTCATTATCCAAATATCAAAAATAAAAATGGATATTGGAGAAATATATTTCTTGAAATAATTATTAATTAAAAAATTAAAATAATACTTCATTAAGAACCAACCACTTACTGCACCACAACATCCCTGCATCAGAATAATAAAATAATGAGTTATAAGGATTGCCATTTTCATCAAAAAGCTCTAGAAAATTTTTGTGTGTTTCAATCAGTTCTTTATAGAGTGTCACATATTTTTTTGCCAATTTTTTATCAACCTTTGCAACAATATCAATATAACACAATCCCATATGCGCCCAGATAGTATTGCCTTCATAATTCGGAGCAAGAAGAGATGGCAGAAAAAAGAAATTCTTCGGAACAAAAGAAGTATACTTCAATGGAAACAGTTGATCAAGTTTTTCCTTCTGTATTGCGGCAATAGATTTTTTGATCATTTCTTTGTCTGTAAAAATACCAAACCAATAAGGAAATGTATTTGCATCACCAGTTACATAGTTGCTCTCTTCATTCTCTCTGAAATAACTGCCATTCCAAAAAGTTTGCTTTATTTTTTGTTTTATTTTATTATAATTATTATTTTCTGTCTTGAAAAAAGAAGATAACCCTAACGCATCAGCCTCTTTCGCAACAAGAGCAATACAGCAGGAATCATAACAACTGACATAACGCTTTGCATGATCCTTGATGGAAGAGAAATTTCTTCCTTTTTGGACAAGCCATGTTTCTTTATCAACAACAATTTCAAAGAAGCACTGTAGCTCTTTCTCAAGAAAAGGCTTGTAAATTTCAACAAGCACTTTGTTTTTTGAAACACGAAGACTATACAACAAAAATGCAAGTGAATCTGGCGCATAAGAAAACACATCAAAACATTTTCCTTCCTTTGTTATTGTGGTGGTAATTCTATTTTCTCTGGAATAAACAGTAAGCGCATACTGCAATGTTTTTTCAACTTCTTTTTTGTAGCCTAATTTTAACAACGCCTCCACACACATTCCAAAATCTCTGATATAAAATAATGAGAAATGACCTGTACTGACTTGAAAAAACGTTCCATTCCAGCAATCTGCTACTATTTGTTTGCAGATTTCTTCTGGTGCGCCTGAATATTTCTTTATTCCTGATTTTGCAATGAGGATTCTTCGCTGGAGCATATGCCATGCTTCGCTTATGTGGTGTGCTGCATCCATAGATTAACAAATATAGAATTCCTAAATAAATTTTTTGGATCTATTTTCTAAAAAGGCAGTTAATTCTTTTTTTACTTGATCATAAGGGATAATCTTTGTCGTTAATCTTGAGATATCACGCATATATTCTTCTTTAAAGAGAAAAGAACATTGTTAATTCTTGTATTTTTCCAATTCGTTATTCGCTTTATTGTTCGGAAAGAAAATACAAGAAAAGGATCAACTGCATTCAAAAGTGCTGATTCATTCCCTGAAATCCATTTATAAGATTTATGCCTATTCTTTTGTTTTTCCATAGAATCAGTATAAATTTAGTATTTATATGTTTTGTTGTTTTTTAGGCAGAAAGAAAATCATACAGATTCTACATACATTACAATCTTCTTTCCTTTTATTTCTTCAACAGCCTTATTTTTCAAAGGCATGTCATCCTGAGAAAACACAAGATCAGTAATGCCACATTTTGCCTTGATTTCAGTTTCCCAGACAGAAATTCCTTTTTCTATATCTGCATCAACAATCAAATGCACTTGCACTCTATCTTTTCTTCTCAAACCAATTGTTTTTCGAAGTTCCTGAATACGTCGCATAATTTCCCGTGCATATCCTTCATGATCAAGTTCAGGAGTTCGTGTGGAATCAATGTAAAGCTGGCCATGTTTATAATCCCCAGAAACAAGATGTTCAGGAGCATGCATCTTAACGGCAATATGCTCTTTTGTCAGGCAGACTTGTTGTCCGTCTAATGTCACACAAACCTTTCCTTCTTTGTCAAGAGCAAACATAAATAGTTTTGGATCTGCTTTTTGAATGTACATTACAACATGCGGGCTTAACTGTTTGAATTGCTGTCCTATGGCTCTGTTGTTTGGTTCAAGTGTAATCTGTGCTTCACTAAATGATTGTTCCAAAATAATATTCTTAACATTTGTTTGTGTTTTGATAAGCGCATCAAGTGCCATGACTGCTGCAACAACATCTTTATGGTTAGTGATTATCTTCACACTCTTCATAGGCCAGCGAACACCTAACTTGACTTTCTCACGAGCGTTTAGGATAGATTGAATTGTGTCAAGTGCAATATCCATATTTTTTTCTAGATCTGTGTTAATGAAATGCCCTTCAGCTGTCGGCCAGTTAAAAATATGTATGCTTGCTTCTGAAAGCGAAAATGCAAACTTAAAATTAAGATACATTTGTTCTGTGATAAATGGCGCAACAGGCGCAAATAATTTTAGAATTTTCATGAAAACATCATACATGACATCAAGAACAAACTGTTTTTCCTCTATTGAACCAGAAGCTGCTTTATCCCGAATTGCCTGAATGTATGTTCTGGAAAGTTCTAAAAACAAGCGTTCAGCAGCAAGTGGAATTTCATTCAGGCGCAGAGAATCAAAAAGCATTGTTACTTCTTTAATAGTAGAATTTGCGAGAGAGAGAATGTATTGATCTTCAATATCAAGTGCTTTTTTAGACAATTGGTTTGGCTTGAAATCATTATTTGTTGCATGATCCAAAATAAATTTATGCACATTCCACAGCACACCAAGATTCCGATACTTCAAAGTCATGTCCTCAAAATTATAATTAATATCTACAGCAGGGTTTGCACCGCCAATCATATAATACCGCAACGTATCAGCTCCATATTTACTGATGACTTCTTCAGGCAGGATATAATTCCCCAAACTCTTGGACATTTTTCTCTCCAATGCATCCTGCACAAAACCATGCATGTAAACTGATTTGAAACTTGGTTTATTCATTGTCAATGTTGATGCAACCATCAATAAATTGAACCAGCCGCGAATCTGATCTTTTCCCTCTAAAATAAAGTCTGCAGGAAAATAATCCTCAAAATGATCTGTTCTATTGGGATAATCCAGGCAGTTCCAGCTTGCACAACCTGCATCAACCCAGACATCAAGAATATCCGGCACGCGATGTTTTACTCCTCCACAATTGCAGGGAATAGTAATTTTATCAATCCATGGCTTGTGAAGATTTTCTATTTTTTTGCCTGACTTTTCTTCAATTTCTTTCACAGTACCAAGTACAATATAATTCTCGCATTTATTGCAGCGCCAAATCGGCAATGGTGTTCCCCAGTAGCGCTGTTTGCTGATTGAATTATCACGCAAATTATGGAGCCAGCTGTCAAATGCATTGAATGCTGCTTCTGGCATCCAAACTATTTTGTTATTGTCAGCAATCATCTGCTCTTTGAGATCTTCTACTCTGAAGAACCATTGCTTTGTTGCTTTGAAAATTATTGGTTTATGGCATCTCCAGCAATGAGGATACTCGTGCTCTATCTTTTGTTTTGCGGCAATTGCATCATGTGCAGCAAGTTCCCTGATAAATTGAATATCATCTGTTTTTGCTTGAAGCCCTGCAAATTTACCCATGGATTTTGAAAATTTTCCAGTTTCATCCACTGTGTTGAATGCAGGAAGTTTGTTGCGAATACCAATTTCATAATCCTGCGGACCACAACCTGGCGCACAATGGACAAGTCCAGTTCCACTGCTCAACTCGACAAATTCATTGCTGAGAACAATAGTATGTATATTTTTTGCTTCAAGTTTTATTTGGTCAAAATGCGGAATCTCTTTATGAAGTGGATGCAAATAACGCATTCCTTCCAATTTTTTACCAGAAAATTCTTCTTTGATGGAAAATACCTTTTTGCAAATCCCTTCGATGAATGGTTGTGCAAGATCTTTTGCAAGGATCCAGATTTCATCTTCAACATATGCTTTGACATATTGAAAATCAGGATGCGCCATAATTGCAAGATTAAAGGGAATTGTCCATGGCGTTGTTGTCCAGATAACGAGAAATGTTTTTTCTTCTCCTTCTACAGGAAATTTGACATAAATGGAAAGATCTTTTGTTTTTTCATATTCGAGTTCGTGTTTTGCAACAGCAGTTTCACAGCCTGCACACCATGTCATTGGCCGTGATCCTTCATAGAGCCTGTTTTTTTCATGTGCTTTTTTGATAAGCCACCATTCTCCTTCAATAAATTCCTGCGTAATTGGCATGTATGGATTATCAAAGTCCATCCAGACTCCAAGGCGCTTGAACTCTTCATTCATGAGTTTCATATGCCTGACAGACCATTCTTCACATTTTTCAACAAAATTTGCAACACCATACTCTTCAATTCCTTCTTTTGCATCAATTTTTAGAAAAGCCTGAACTTTGTTTTCTGTCGGAAGGCCGTGCATATCATAGCCTGCTCTATCCCAAACATTGAATCCCTGCATGCGTTTGTATCGAAGCACCATATCTTTCAATGCCTTGTTCCATGCAGTGCCAATGTGAATTTTGCCAGAAGTGTATGGAGGTCCATCCAAAAAGTACCATTTTTTGCCTTCTTTATGTTTAGATTTTACTTTTGAATAAATTGAATTTGTTTTCCAATAATTCAGAATATCGTTTTCTACTGTTTGAAAAGAATATATGCCAATGTCGTTTGCCATGATTGAAAGATGAAGGTAATTTGTTTATAAATATTGTTACAATCCTTTTGAACAAATTTGAATAGAAAAATATATATACATCCTTCCTATATGTGGAATTATATGGATAAAAAAAACTATCTTTCCCGGCAAGAGCATAAAATTTGGCAGTATATCCAAGACAAAGAAATAGTTGACACTGAGCTTATCAGTCAAATATTTCCTGAATGGCCACAAAACAAAAAAAATAAAATACTACATAATCTTTATGCAAAAGGCTATCTCAAAAGAGCAAGAAAAGATTTGTATTACAATTATTTAGAGTTAAAAACTTTTTACAAATTGGCATTACTAATGAAAGAAGGGTACATTGGCTTGAGTTCAGCACTGCGATACTACAATCTCATGGAATATGAAGATTTTACTATACTTGTTATGACCAAAAACTTTCAAAAGAAAATTTCTCTTGAAGGAACAAGATATGACATTCAATTTATTCCTTTAAAAAATATTTTTACAGGATTCAAAAAAGATGGAGACATATATATTTCCACAATAGAAAAGACAATTTTTGACTGCTTTCTAAAATCAAAATATGTAGGATTTGCAACTATAACAAAAGCAGTATATGACGCGAAAATAGACTGGAACAAGTTTATAGAATTTTTTACATTAGTTGACAATAGTTCATTATGCCAGAGAACAGGATATGTCCTTGAATTGCTGAAGGAAAATACAAAATTTAAAATACCTTCTTTTGTCTTTGAATTTTTGTTAAAGAATGTTGAAAATCCTGTAAAGCTTACATCTATTGAAAGAGCATCAGTCTTCAATAAGAAATGGAAGGTGCAGGATAATCTAGGAAAAGAGAATATACTTTCATGGTGGTATTAAATGGAATTAGAAGAATTGAGAAGAATATCTGCAAGAGAAGAGCTTTCGCTTAATTTCACAGCAAAAGATGAGATGATCAGTAAAATACTTTTAGATTTGCAAAAATTCAATGATATTGTCATTAAAGGAGGAACAGCGATAAATAGAGTTTACCTGAAAAATAAGAGATTTTCAGAAGGCATTGATTTTGACGTTATCTTTAAAGGAACTGCAAAAGAAGCTTTGATAAGAACAAAAGAAATTGTTGCTGCATTAAGAGGTTTTACTGTTGAAAAGCCCCGGATTATGAACGAAACTATAAGATATGATCTTTTCTATATGAACCCATTAAATCATCAGGATAAAATAAGGCTCGAGTTTAGAATAATAAAAAAAGCCAATAATTACAGCAGGAAAATAGTTAATTTTGGCTTTGTCCCATTCGAATCTGCACTCCTCAACGTCTATAATGCAGAAGAGCTCATACGCAACAAAATAGATTGTATACTGAACAGGATCGAAGGGAAAGATTTTTTTGATCTTTATTATCTCATGGACTTGCCTGATGTTCATTCATCTCTATTAATGGAAAAGAAGAATGAAATCATAAAGAGAATCAGTATGGAAGAAGCGCAGATAAAAACAGTTGCAAATGTGATTAACCATTATATTCCAAAGGATAGACGACCGCAGTGGAGTTTATTTCTTGAAGATTTAAAAGAGAAAATAAAAAAATACAAAGCGTAATGTTTTTAAACAAATGAAGAACAGTTGTTTCTAACATTTTATTGTGGGGGTAGCAAAGCCTGGTCAAATGCGCAGGACTTAAGATCCTGTCTCTTAGTGGGTTCGAGGGTTCGAATCCCTTCCCCCACAGTTTTTCTTTTGGAGTAGTTCTTGCCTGCTGTGTTGCATAATTATTTCTTCTTTCTGACTATGACATAAACTTCTTTGTCGACATACTTTTTTTACTTTACCCCGCCCCTTGGGGCGGTTGGGAGATTCATTTTGGAAGTTTTATTCGAAGGCATCTATTGAGAATTTTGACAATTTGATAAGTTATTCAAAATTCTCAATATTATTGCGGTTTATGTATCACGAGACCGCAACAGTTAGGAAAAGTACTTGCGATCGAGTATAGTAAGAATAGTAGATAGTAGAAAAATGAAGGAAAAATTTAAATATTACAAAGAATACATGTCTTCTTATGAACATAAAAGTGAATTGGGAGCATAAAAGAGTCAAGCATGCAATAGAACGAATGTGGTTGCGTGGAATATCGATGAAAGACATCATTACTGCAATACAAAAAGGACAAAAGAGAAAGCAATCAAAAAGTGGATTGTTGGAGTCATTTTATTCCTATTACAGTATTGTTTATGATGAAAAATATTTCAGAGAGATTAATCTTCATAAAATATATCCTGTAACTGTAAAAATATGGTGATGTTTATGGCAGAACAAATACTTTCGTATCCTTGTAATTGCGGTGGAACGCTCAAGAAAGGCTTTACACAAGTAGAATTCTTTGGGATAGATTTTGGGCTTAAAGAGTGTGAAATCTGTACCCGCTGTGGCTCTGAGTATCTTAATGATAAAGTATTAGAACAAATTGAGGAGGAAGTCAAAAAGAAAAAACTGTTTGGTCTTGAAAAACAAGCGCAGGTAACAAAGTCAGGGAATTCTTTAGTGATTCGTTTGCCCCCAGAGATTGTGCGATTTTCAGGAATAAAATATAAAGATCATGTTCGCGTGTATCCTGTCGCGAAAAATAAGATTGAAGTTGCGTTGTAGGTTTTTCGTCACATATATATAAAAGATATAATCTAAATCAGAGAATGAACTTTTCTTCAAGTAGTTAAGAAAATGAAAGTGTTCCTCTGTTTCCTGTCGAAGTTGCATATTTCACTCGAGAAATCGGATGGCACTCAAAACCAAAAGATATTAAAACAAAGAAGACAAAAAAGTAATGGAAAGAGAATGAAAAAAATACCAATAAAAAACCATCTGCTTGCACTTGTAGCTATTATGGTCATCGTATTGATTACTCTTTCTCTCTCAAAAAATTATTTATTATTCGACAAGAAAGATGCTTTTCACCCAAAAAATGGAAATTGGATGAAACCAACACTTAGATTGGTATTTTGTGGAGATAAAACATGTCTCGATGGAAGTCATGTTTCATGTTACTTCAATGAAACAAAGGACTGTATCTGTGAACACTGTTTTGTTTATTCGAAAAGCAAAGAGGAAACAAAAATATTCAATCACATGGATGCCTCTCTCATAAATTCAGATACATTCAATAAAAAGTGTGTAGGGGATGCAATGCATTCAAGAGGGGCGCCCAATATTAACATATTCCTTATGGATTTTCTTGCCGACATTGATGACAAAACAATGCAAACCATTGCGCCATTGCTTGAAGCTGCTTTTTG
>JAHFMP010000138.1 GCA_023267795.1 Candidatus Woesearchaeota archaeon
TTTTGATCTGATCTCCCATTTCATAACGGACAACTTTGGAAACAGGAATAGAGCGAACATAAGAAAGTTTTTTGTACTTTGATTTTCTAGTATATGGCCGTTCAATTCTTCTGTAGGAAACAGCTTTTCGAAGTTTTACCATAAAAAAATTCTTGCATTCGCACCTTTGGTACTCATGAAGAATTTTTCACCTGTTTTGCTGAATAAGGTAGTTATTTATATATGTTTCGCAAGATCAAAAATTTCAAAAATCCTCTGGTAAATTTAGACAAGAAAAAGGATTTTTGAAATTTTTTAGAAAAGTATATAAACAATATGTCCCCAAATGATAACGAAAAAGAGGTAAATATATGTATTTTCCCAGATATTATAAAAAAGCAGCATTAAATCTTTCTGTAGAAGCAATCATTATTTTTGTTTTAGCGTTTGCAATGTTAGGTGTTGGAATTTTTGTAACAGAGCAACTGCGTGAAATAGGAACACAAGGGGTTGCAACATCGCAGGATATTCTTGCATCCATTGAAGAGAGTCCAACAGCAGAGAAGCCTATTGTTGGAATAAAGAAAAGTGGAATTAGTTTGCCTGCAAATGATCAATTGGAAATAAAGATTGGCTTTTATAATGCAGACAGATCAACTGCAGAAGAAGCAACAATTTTGATTGATGAATGCAAAAGCAGTTCTACAGGAACAATTTCAAGCTATGCAAATGATGGTGATTATCCAGTACGTGTTGTTTCATTATCAGAAAACGTTGCACCGAGTACAGAAACAGGTTTTTTGGCAGTTTTGAACAACAATAATCTGGAAAGCGGAGAAACATATATCTGCAAATTAAAAGTAGTTAAGGAAAGTGATCCGACAGTAGAGTATGAAACATTAACATTTTTCCTCAATGTAATCAGTTAATCCAAAGAGAACAAAAAATAAGTGAGAGGATTTATATTATGGCAAAAAGAAAAAAACAAAGCATCACAGCTCCATTATTTTTACGAAAGATCAAGAGGCGTATGACTCCTGATCAGGAATTTCAGATCATGAAGATGGTGCTTGACAAATTTCTCTGGCTTGGCTTTATTATCATGGCATTTGGTCTTTATTTGATGATCAGAGCACCAGAACTCATGTACAAGGGATTTACCATGATTATTGCAGGCGGAATTGTTTTGATACTATTTACAATCTTAATTGTAAAAGAGTTTGAAATAATTAAGGCAGGGGAATAGTTTTTTTGTTTCTCATTTTATTTTGACAGAAGAAATACCTTCCTGTATATACATATGCATTCCAAATGAAAGAAAATGTACAAAATATTTCATTCTCAATGAAAAGCTTTATAAATAATCTTAGTTTAGTAACCAAATATGGACACAAAGTTATTAAAAGAAGTGTTAAAAAGAAAAATTTTATTCTAAAGAAACAGTGTATTATCTTAATTTTGAAGATGAACGATTGTATGATTTCAGGGTTGAGGATTTTAATATTCTTTATGAAACCTTTCTTGAAATTTTTGGAAAAGGAAAGATATTCTTTTTTGATGAAATACAAAAGAGATAAGTTATAACAAAATAAAAGAGGTTATTGGTTTAGGAAGTCCAAACACAGTTAAAAACTACATTCATTATCTTGAAAATTCCTATCTTGTCTTTGAAATACCAAAATATGATTACTCACTAAAAAAACAGATATATGCAAAGAAAAAAGTGTATGTTATTGATCCTGCATTTTTAGAGATTATTTCTTTCCATTTTTCAGAGGATATAGGAAGAGTTATTGAAAATATGGTCTTTATTGCTTTAAAGCAGAAAGGAAAAGAAATATATTTTCATAAAGAAGAGCATGAGTGTGATTTTCTCATTCGAAGAGGAAAAGACATTGTGAGTGCTGTGCAAGTGACCTGGGAGTTGAACAGAACATCAGCGCAACGAGAGATTGATGGATTACTGGAGGCAATGAAACGCTATCACTTAAAAGAAGGGCTTATTCTCACTTATGAGCAGGAAGAAGAAAGAAAAGTAGGAAGTAAAAAAATACACATTCTACCTATCTGGAAATGGCTGTTACAATCATAGTCATCACTGTTGTTGTAGTTTTTTTGCAATACCAAAAATTTAGTTTATTTGCTACATTCTTAAGATTGTGCTTCACATACTGTATATTTAGTTATAAGTTGATCTAAACCCTTAAGCAATTCTAATTTTGTAACTCTATCGCCTTGACTATATGATTTGTTTATTTCTATAAAATAAAGCGTAAGCACATCATCATAATCAGGTTGAAGTTTAACTTCTCGTTGTTCTAGTGCAGATATGACTACTTTTCTTAGTCTTGCTTCTAAAGATTCATCTTCTTCTCTTCTTTGGGCGTTTTTGTCTATTCTCGTCAAAAAATGTGGACTGTACAATGCTTCTGATTGCGATGTTGCATATGCCTGAAGAAAGGTGAGTTCAGAGGGATTTCCTAATACGCGATACATCTTTTCCGCTTCCTCTCGTGATAAAGTGATATTACCATTGAGTTTTGAGCTTAATGTTCCAAGATTCATGACTATTGCTCTTGCAAAATCTGAACAACGCATTCCTCTTTGAACTATTGCCTTCCTTATTTCATCATTGCCTTCAGAAGCAATAAAATATCGATTAGTGATGCGTTTCTTTCTCATTGAAATACCATTAAAATTTCTTCGCAAAGAAAATGCCATAATTTGGCGTTGTCGCAATACTGTTTCCTACTTGCACAGTATCAACAGCTCCGCCAAAAGTATATTCATTCTTTCCTATTCCAACTCTGAATCGTTCAGTGCTCCATTCATGTCCTGCTGCGACAATATCTGTAATGGTTTCAAGTTGTGCAAA
>JAHFMP010000139.1 GCA_023267795.1 Candidatus Woesearchaeota archaeon
ATTTGTAGTGGTACAACTCGAATTCGTGAAGGTTATTGTGCAGAAAAGGATGGAAGTATGTATGCCTACTATAACACAGTAAATTGTCCAACAGGAACAACTTGTTCTGAAGGTGCATGCGTTGCAGAAGCAACTGAAACTGATGTTGAAGAAACAGATGGAACAGATGATTCTGAAAGTACTTCAACTTCTGTGACAGATTCAACCTCAGTAACATCTCTTGATTTAGAAGATGTTTATGCGTTAGGTGAAGAGGCAAAAGAAGCAGCAAAGCAGGAAGAATATGCACGAGCGTATTATTTCATGACAGATAAAATACTCACAGCAGAAGGTGCAATTGTCTACATCAATGAAAATTATCCTGATGTTGATACAAGTGCATTGGAAGAATACAAAGAAAAATTAGAAGACATTCGAGCAAGTTTGACAACAGAAACAGACTTTATAGAGGTTCATACACTTGTTGTCAGTTTGATTGAAGATGCAAAAAAAGCTATGAAGGCAATGAGTGCAGAAAATAGCATTGATACAGAAGCGCTCAAACTAGCAGTGACAGAATATAAACAAGAAGCAGCAGAAGATGACCAAGCAAGAGAAGCATGGGCTGATGCACGAACAAATGCAGTATATGTGCGTGGATCTGTTGTTGTTGCACAACTCACAAATTATATCACTGTTGCGCAATATTATGGCATTGATACTAGTGAATTAGAAAGTCTTTTGGATCAGTACAATGCGCTTACAGATCAGATTTCAGAGGCAGCAGCAGATTTTGGTACTAAAGAAGAACTAAAATCACTCATAGCGCAGGCGAAAGATATTGTGCAGCAAGCAAAAGACATTGTTAAAGATGGGAAAGATCAAGTAAAAGAAGAAGCACAGGCTAAAAAAGAAGCAGCAAAAGAAGAATGGGAAGCAGCTCGTGATGAGTGGAAAGAGTCTGTAAAAACAACAAAAAATAGGTGATTTCAATGAAAGCATACGCACTATTGGTTCTTTTAGTTATTGTAGCACTCCTTTTAGCAGTTGTAGGATGTGTTGATAAAACAGAACTACTGATTGACAATACAAAACAACAAAGCACAGAAAACAAAGAAGGTTCAGTTGCACATGAAGAAGCTTCTGCTGAAGAGACAACAGATCAAGAAGCAGCAGAAACTGAAATTGTTGAAGAAGCAACAGATGTTGATGATGTTGAAGAGGATATCCCTCTCACCAGCGAAGAAGATGATTATGGTGATATTATTTAAATTTTATGGTAAGTACTTTTTTGTATTTGCTGTTGCAGTATCTCCAAGAAGCTCTTTTGTAAGTTTATAGGTAGCATCTGCAAGTTCTTTTACTTCTTCAGTAATTTCTTTATATTGGCGGAGTACTTCAACAACTTCTTTGCGAAGATCCTCAATAACAATAGTTCGTGCATAATCTATTTCAGCATCTTGTTGTTGGTAGTTGTACTTCATTTGCTGAAGCTGAGTGTATAATCCAACAATAGGGTGCCCCTGTGGAAGCCGCGTATTCTGAACGTTTGCCTCTAAATCCTTTCCTTGCTTTTCCAGATCTTTGCTTTTTTCTAGATATTTGCTCAGTTCAGTGCGTTGATCATCCAGCTTTTTTCGTTCTTCTTGTTCTTTGAGAAGTTTTTGCTCTTGCAACAGCGCTTGCTGGAGCATGTCATGTCTGTTTCTTTCCAAAAGTTCCTGTGATTCCTTCAATACTTTTTCTCTTTCAACCAAATCTTTCTTTGTTTGGCTGGTCAATTCCTCAAGATATTTAATTCGTTCCTCTGGCGTCATTTTTTCGAGTTTTTTTTGAAATTTGTCTTCCATTTTTCACCATTGATCCAACGGACTTTTTATTTGTGTGATGTTTTGATTAGATACTTTTGTATATATCATTGTTGTGCTGAGATTTGCATGTCCAAGGAGTTCTTTAATGTATCTGATATCTGTCCCGCTTTCCAGCAAATGTGTTGCAAATGCATGCCGTAAGCTGTGTGGTGTTACTCGCTTATTTATTTGCGCCCTTCGTGCTGCATTCTCTATAATCTTTTGCACTGTTCTTGGAGTATAATTATCTCCTCTATTGGTTCTAAAAACACCCCCGTGCTTTGTTTCGCCGAGAACATCAAGACCTTTTTTCACTTTTGGTGAGAGCATGACAATTCTGTCTTTTTTTCCTTTTGCGTGCTTAATATGGATGATGTTTCTGTCAAAATCAATATCATTCCATTTGAGATTGATAATTTCGCTCATTCGTAAGCCAGCAGCATAGATAACTTGTATCATAAGTCTATGGTTAACATTATTTGTTGCTTCTATTATTCTTTGTATTTCTTCTTTTGAGAGCACAAC
This sequence comes from Candidatus Woesearchaeota archaeon, assembly GCA_023267795.1. Lineage (GTDB taxonomy): Archaea > Nanobdellota > Nanobdellia > Woesearchaeales > DSVV01 > JACRPI01. The sequence continues at coordinate 2,355 of JAHFMP010000139.1, forward strand.
AGGAAGTTTTTTTCCTCGTTTCACATTTGGAATGATAAAATCATTTTCTTTCTTTATCTTCATCAGATAAAACTTGATAGCAAATCCCGCAGTGCGCACTGTTTCATCAGCTTTTTCTTTGTCGATCAGTGTCAGGAGGAACTCTCTTGGGCTTTTGTTTGATGCAAGGAATTTCTCAATATAATGACAATAATTTTTGATTGTTTTTGGACTATATCCGCGAAGTTTTGCTTCATCTGTTACCTGTTGTTTCCAGTCTTCCATACCAATAGAAAATTATTGACACATATTTAAATATTACGCAATATATTCATACATCAATGATTAGATAACGAATAGGACGTATAATAGTAGTTATACGCAATTTTTTCGGGGGCTCTACGATAATTGGGACACACTCGTATTGTGCTTCAAACTTTATTTTTTAATAGAAGGAATCTAGGGCTTAACTTATAACCTCTTTTTATAATAAA
>JAHFMP010000015.1 GCA_023267795.1 Candidatus Woesearchaeota archaeon
GGAACCAATTTCTTAAAATATTTAATGTCAAATGTCATATTTGATGTCGATTTTACATTTATCTCTGTAAATCCAGCCTGCTTTAGTTCCTCCTGAATATCCTTTTGCTTTACAAGAATCTCATTTTCTGTTTTTTGAGTTTTGATATTGAAAAGTTCTCTGTAAATCCATATAATTAAATTATGATAATTAGGATCAAAAGCATATAGCCTTCCATTTTTTTTTAAAATTCTATATGCCTCTTTGAAAACTTTTTCTCTTTTTGGAAAATGATGCAATACTCCGCCTAAAAAAATAATATCTACACTTCCCTCTTTCCATGTTGTCTTTTCAATATCCTGTACCTCAAAAGATAGTTCATTTATTGCCGTATATTTTTCTCTGCAATATTCTATTGATTTTTTTGAAATATCAATACCAATAACGTTTACTCCATATTCTTTTAACTTTATTGAAAATTCTCCTGTACCACAACCCATATCAACTGCTATTTCTCCTTGTTTAGGTTTTACTATTTCATCAAAAAGTGTGAATATATGCTGCTGTCCGTTCTTGTTAAACGTTGTCCATGGAGAAATATTTGTTGCATTGTCAAAAAATTCTATCTCTGCATTTTTGTTCTGCATAAAAAAATCCTTGCATTCGCTTTGCTCATGAAGGATTTTTCACTCCCCTTATTATTTATCTGAATAATTTTGTTTTTATCAAAAACAACGGAATAATAATTCCGTCCCTTAGTAACTTTACATTTGATATTCCTTGCTGCCTGCCCTTGTAATTGACAGGTACTTCCACAATACTATATCCTTTTTTTGCTGCCATGATTGCAATCTCAGGCTCATAGCCGAAATGGTTGCATTGAATATCCAAATTCCGAATCACATCTGTTTTCCATGCCTTAAATCCTGCATTTACATCTGTTAATTTTGTTCCACACAACAATGAAGTAAATCCCGAAACAACATAATTTGCAAGTCTTCTCATCCCTGTCAATGATCCCTTTTCAATTGTTGACCCTGCAACGAATCGTGATGCAAAAACAATATCTGCTTTATTTTCCAGAATAGGTTGAATGAGGCTTGGGAGTTCTTCTGGAGGAAACTGTGAATCTGCATCGACTTGTGCCATTATAGATTTTGTTGCTTGCTGTATTCCAATACGGATACCATGTCCTTTTCCTTTATCATTTTTATTATGAATAATTATCATATTTGAATGTTTTTTTTTCTCTTCTTGTGCAATTTCTATTGTTTTATCTGTTCCTCCTTCTACAAGAATGAGCTCACAATTTGGCAGAGTATTATAGACTCTGTCAATTGTTTCTTTAATATTTTTTTCTTCGTTAAAAGAAGCAATAATAATACTTGTTTCTGGAATTATTTTTTTAGTTCTTTTTGCAGCCATGTAATAACCTCCGCCAATCCATCTTCAAATTTTATTTTTGGTTTCCAATCAATCATGGTTTGAATTTTTATTGTATCTGGAACCCTACGTTTAATATCATATGTAAATCCTCGAGCAAATGTAACCATAAACTGTTCTTTTCTATTGCAGATTTTCCATATTTTTTCTGCGAGATCGATGATTTTTATCTCTTCTGGATTAGCAACATTAAAATCTTCATTTTCCGCTTTTGGGGAGAGTGCAATAGCAATGATACCATTTGCAATATCACTCACATGCGTAAAACAGCGAGTTTGCTGTCCATCACCAAGCAGCTCTAACGGATATTGGCCGCTGAGAATTTTTTTTACAAGATCTGGAATAACATGCGCATAGCCAATTTCTACTCCCGGAAATTCATTAATTCCATAAGCATTAAATGGACGACAGATCGAAAATGGCAGTTTATATTCATTCCAGAATGAATAGCAGTACCATTCACCAACCAACTTTGAGAAACCATATGCAGAGATTGGCGGTGGAATTATTTTCAAATCTTCTTCTTTACTTGGAAAATGTTTTGTTGACTCAAATACCATGGACGACGAAACATACACCATTCTTTTGAGCTTGTTTTTTACTGCAGCTTCGAAGACAGACGAATACATTTTGTTGTTCTCGCTAAGAATTGTTGCTGGATATTTATGGAAATAGCCAATGCCTCCAATTTTTGCTGCCAGATGAATACAAAGGTCAGCTCCATCAAATGCCTTTTCTGTTGCTGCTTTGTCTGTTAAATCTACTTTTCTAAACTCATATCCTTGTTTAATAGAACTTTCTGGCTTGCTTAGATTGTCGAGAACAATGACTTGATGGCCATTCTGAAGAAGCTGTTTTACTACTTCACTTCCTATAAATCCGCATCCTCCTGTAACAAGTATTTGCATATTCCACCTTATTATGAACAATTCTCGCTTCTTTTATAAAGTTTTTTCATCCATAACTTCATAACATATAAAAATACTGTTCCCGCACTTCTCTTTATGACAGACTTACCTACAGAAGCTTCAAAGGAGTTTACTTGGGATATCCGCAAACTCCCACTATTCTGCAAAAAAAATTATGTTTTCCTCTTTCTCCTCACATTCATGATTTATGGTTTTTCTCTTCGTTCCTATCACATGGATTTTCCTGTGATAGGCTATCACAATATGAAGGAAAATCAATATCTTCCCTACACTGAATTTATGTACAATGCAGACGAATTTTGGGATTATTTTCGCACAGAAACTTACTGGATTGGAAGTCAAGAACACGGGTACTTTACCCAGTATGAATTTCCCATTATTCCTTGGATGATTTTACTTTTATGGTGGATTTTTGGTATCAAACTCTGGGCTGCACGACTCATCATTATTCTTTTTTCGATTGGAAGTATCCCTCTGCTCTATTTTGTTGGGAGACAGCTTACAGAAAATAAATTTCTTCTTCTTCTCGGTTGCTTTCTTTTTACTTTTATGCCCATTAGTGTGTTTTTTGGACGAAATGTTCAACCAGAAGCTCCTGCACTGTTCTTCATTCTTCTTGGCACCTACTACTTTTTTCGCTGGCGGAAAAAAATGCTTCTTGGAGAGCACTCTTTAAACCATTTTTTCATTTTTAGCATTTGTATGCTTGTTGCAGTTCTTTTGAAAGTTCCTAATGGGATTGGTATTATTCCTCTTCTCTTTTTTGTCCCATACAAAAAAATACTTTCTTCGAAAATATTTTTCAAAAGTGTTGGAATTTTTATAGGAATCATGCTGATTTTTCCGCTTTGGGTTTTCTTTTCTAAATGGGTGATGCCAGGTGCAGCTACTGTCGGCACAAGTGGATTTAGTGAGAGTTTTCGCGCTGTTACTGACAACGTTCTTCGGACACTTACTGTGGCCTACTGGAGCGAGTATTTTCCAGCATTGCAGTCATTTGTTTCTGATAATTTTACTGTGTGGTATTTTTGGCTCTTTGTTTTTGGTGTTTTTTTAAGTATTTTTACATGGAAATCATTGTTTAGCCGCTTTCTTCTCTCCTGGTTCTTCTCTATATTTATTTACGTTCTCATGTTTGCTGATAAAGTTCGTGGACATGCATATTATCAATTTGTGTTTTTACCTCTTATCTGCTTCGCTGCTGCGTATGCACTTTATGTTGCAAGTCAACTTCTTCAACAACTCTTTTTCTCCATAATTGCCAATTCAAAACCTTATTTATCTCGAACACCATTACTTTTTCCTCTTTTAGTAAGTGTTGTTGTTATTTTTCTTTCTTTAGACGCTGTTTCTGCTGCAACAGATCGTGTTTTTGACACCATCTATTATGGAGAAGATATTGCAGGTGATTTTATTTACAAAAACAGTGATTCAAAAGATAGAGTCTTTATTGATGGTGTTTTTTCCCAATCAGTTGGCATTCTGTGGCATGCGCATCGTTATGGTATTGAGGAGATTCCTGCTAATTTAAGCTGGTTTCAGGAACTTGAAGAGACATTGCAATTTCGGTGGGTGGTGCTATATGGGCCAGGCTTCAGCACTATTCAGACAAAGCCAGAGGTTTGGGAATATATTCAAAGCAATTATAAAATACAGCAGATAGGCCTCATTGTTCAGAACAGGCAGTATGTACCATATTATTTTGTTTTGGAAAAAGGAGGCACATTTGATACTACAATGTTTATTCAGAACAAAACTCCATACCTTGCAAAAACGTATACCAATACAATAGGCATTTTTGATTTGTACGCTGTTGATGATCTGCATTGAGGTTACACTATGAAACAAAAAGAACACTTCATTTCAGTTTTTGTACCATGCTATAACGAAGAGAAAAGGTTGGAAAAAAACATTCTTCTAATTTATGATACAGTGAAGCGCCTGAAAAAACATTTTGAACTTATAATTGTTGATGATGGGAGCAGAGATACCACTTCTCAAATTGCACAAACACTTGCAAAAGAATATCAAGAGATAAGACATCAGCGATACTATAATGGACCAAGCAGACGAGAAAATTTAGGCAAGGCGTTTAGGACTGCTTGTGGAGATATTATTATTTTTATGGATCTTGATATTTCTGTACCGCTTTATTATATTCCACAACTTTTGAATGGCATTGCTGCAGGGAATGATCTCGTCATTGGAAGTAGATATAAAGGTGTTACCGCAAAACGATCTTTGTCTCGCTCTTTCATCAGCAAAGTCTATAATCTTTTTATGAAAATCTATTTTAGTTCCAATATAGCAGATCATCAATGCGGATTTAAAGCATTCAAAAAATCTGTGCTTTTTTCTTTGCTTGATGAAATGGGATATGATGAAAAATTTATTCGAGGCTGGTTCTGGGATGTGGAGTTATTGCTTCGCGCGCAAAAAAATGGATACAAAATTGTTGAATTTCCTATTTCATGGGATGAAGGAAAACAAAGCAGTTTTGATTTTAAGCGAGAATTAAAAATGCTGCCGTATGTGATAAAAATGAAGTTTCGATTATAGAGTATTTTCTATTGTTTCGTTACTCTTTTCGAGCAATTCTTCTGTAGTTGGCTTGCGGAGTTTTGTCAATATCTTTCCTGTGCCAAACAAATTCCAAATATCACAAATAATAGTCTCTTTGTTTGTCATCTCTGCTAATTTTTCCAGTGTCAACTCTTTATACACGTCATGATCCATTGCAATAATAACTACATCTGCGCCACGAAGCATTGTTTGCAAATCACATGGCTCAATATATGGGTCATGCATTGTTACTTTTGCACCTTCTGCTAAAAATATCTTTTTTGCACGATATGCAAGAGAATTTCTGTTATCATCAATATTTTTCTTAAATGCTAATCCAAGAATTGCTACTTTTTTATTAATCAATGTTGTCTGCTTCTTTATTTCTTCAATAATATATGCAGGAACACTCTCATTAATTTTCCATGATGTTGTAATTAACTCTGTAAAAGGACTTCTATTAACCAGAAAAAAACCGTCTTTATACAAACATGGGCCTGCTGTAAAGCCAGGGCTCTTGATTCCTCCTCTTTTGTAATCTTTATTGACAAGGTTGATAATCTCATAAATATTTCTATCATGCTGCTGTGCAATCATCATAAACTCATTTGCAATTGCAAAATTAATATAGCGGTACATGTTACAATACAACTTCGCAAGCTCTGCAGAACGAGCATCACTGTGAAGAATTTTCAATGTAAGTTTTTTGAAAATAGCTTCTGCTTTTTCAGCACTATTTGTGTCAAGAGTTCCAATAATTTGAGGGATTTGTGGAATTTCCTCTATTGATTTTCCCTCTGCAATTCGTTCAGGACAAAATGCAAGAAAAATATCCTCTCCAATTTTCCAGTGCGTATTTGCCTCTATATACCTTTTGATATACTCTGTTGTTCCAGGAGAAACAGTGCTTCTCAACACTATCAATTGTCCTGCATGCAGATTATGCACTATGTTTTTAATCACAGTTTCAATCTGACTAAAAATAGGATTTAAATGTTCATCAACAGGTGTCCCTAATGTAAGAATAATAGTATCAGAATTTTCAGTTGCATAATGAAAATCTGTTGTCGATACAAAATTCTTACCTCTCCATTTTTCAAGTAATACATCTGCTCCTTCTTCAATAAATGGCATCTTCCCGCTGTTTACTACAAGAACTTTATTTTTATCTACATCAACGCCATAGACAAAAAATCCTTTCTCTGCAAATACTAATGCAAGTGGTAATCCTACTCTGCCAATACCAATAATGCTGATTCTATGCTGTTGTTCCTGTATCATGTTTTCACCAATTATTTTTTAATCACAATTTCGATAGAGCTTGCAGGAAAAATCCTCAATGCTGTTTTTTCATACCATTCTGGAAAAAAATTTGCAATAAACTCGATCAAGTAATTATGCCAATTGAGTGGATGCAATCCTTTTTCAAAGATAAGTTTTCTTTTTTTGATTCTTGAAAATGCAAACAGAAAACATCTTCCATCTACAGTATGCCGTGCAGTTCCTTTGACAAAAAAATCAAATGAATCTATAGCAAATGCACGCGTATGCTGAGGATGTGCCCATGCATCATGAGAGGTAAAATGAGGAACCTTTATAACAATTATGCCTCCAGGCCGCATGATGCGATGCAATTCCTGCATGATGCGAATGGTATCTTGAAGGTGTTCAAGCACATTATCTGCATAGATTTCATCAAACTCACTATCTTGAAATGGATAAGGAAACTTGTTAAGGTTATGGACAACAGTAACTCCCGGTGTTTTGACAATATCTATATTGACATATCCTTCAAGTATTTTTTCCCCACAGCCAACGTTAAGTTTTTTCATTTTTTAATCACTATTTATTATTCAGTTTTATCACACTATTCTGTGCTTATTATCTTCTTCCAAGCATTTTGAAAGTTCTCTATCATTTTTCGCTTTCCATAAAGAGTGATTGTCTGTCTTTTAAATGTTTCAGATATTTTCTGCTTTATTTTCAATGGTAGTTTTTCTATTGCTTGAATGCACTTTCTTGTTTCTTCTTCAGAAAGGTTGGGATTGAGAACTAAGTCTTTTTTAACTTTTTCTATAAGAGTATGATGCCCTGCATTTTTGTTAGTGATTGGAATAAGCCCTGCAATTATTGCTTCTAGCAATGTAATTGGTCCAGCTTCATACTTTGGTAAATGAATGTAATAAGTTGCTTTTTTGTAGAAGTCATCTTTATTTGAAATAAAATCAAGGATTTCAATGTTTGCATTCTTCTTTGCTTTACCCTGCAATTGTTTTGTGTTTTTGCCAATAATAATAAGTTTATATTCTGGCAACTTCTTAAAAATTTTAATCAATAATTCTATGTTTTTATGATCATAAGGAGGACGATACTCGCCAATAAACAAAAAGGTTTTTGTATTAAGGTTTGGTTTAATTTTTTCTAAGGTTTTCTTATTTTCTACAAATGATTCAGATACTTCAACAACTGCATCCGTCCATTGTCGTACTTCTTCTTTCTGCGCATCTGATTCAACATTAATACCATTCATGTGTTTGATCAAAAATAAAAGAAACTGTTTCTTGAAAACATTTTTTGTGTCAAGATATGCTGTTGTTTTTTCTCCAAACAAGCCATCATTTCCACGAAAAATAATAGTTACGTTATTTCCAAGCAATCTCTTGGTAATTGGAACTATCATAGACATGACTGATTCAACAAAGTAATACTGAAAAACAGGAAGAGTGAGTCCTTTCCAAAGAGCATCAAGAACTCCAGTAATCCTATAAGGCACTGCACCAATCGCATCTGCATATGCTTGTGTCACAGGATGGCACTTATTTTTGAAGACAAAACCAATACTATCTTTATATTTTTCTCCTAATCTCATACATTAAAAAAACGCTGTTTTGTTTAAATAACTTGTGAAGAATTTTGTGCCATTCTTTACACAAAAATATATAAATTGTAAATCTCTTCAATTTAGTGATGGATGAAAAATTTATTTATATTCACACAAAAGAGGTGCCTGACACTGTTGATTCTGATGAAGCAGAAAACATTATCGAGGAAAAAAATGTTGAAAATCAACAGCGTTTTAAAAAAGTCAATAACCCACTCCGAATACATTTTATCATGCCTCCAATCAGTCTTGAGGAAAGATACGGCAAGTTAAAAGATATGGGGACATTATACCCTTCTTTAGGTATGGCAGCAGTCGCAGCTATCTGTGAGCTCAAAGGTCACAAAGTCAAAGTTACTGATGGAGAAGCGCTTTCTTATAATCTTGATGATATAAAAAGAGAAATAACAGATTTCCACCCTGACTTTGTTGGGATGCCTACATTTGCAACAAACATTGATATGTGTCATACTATTGCAACGATGGTCAAAGAAATAAATCCTCATGCAAAGGTTATGCTTGGCGGTGCACACACTTCTATTTTTACAAAGCATGCTATTGCTCCAAAAGAAATAGATTTTGGTATTCAAAGCGAAGCAGAAATTGTGTTTGATGAATTTCTCGATATTTTAGATCAAAATAAGTCTTTTACCCATGTGAATGGTCTTGTTTATAAAGATGGTAAAGGAGAAATTCATATCAACCCAAAACAGAAACTCTATCCGGACCTTAATCAATTTCCACTTCCTGCACGACATCTTTTTCCTATGAATAAATATCATTCTTCTGCAAATCTTCGCGGAAAACGAACACTCAACATGATGACCAGTAGAGGATGTCCTTATCGTTGTGCGTATTGTTCAAGTCCACAGATATTTGGGCAATCTTTTCGTTATCTAAATACCGAAAACGTGATGCGTGAACTTCGCGAGCTGCGTAATGTATATGGAACAGATTCTGTCCAATTTTATGATGAAACATTTACTGTACATCGACAACGGGTTATTGATCTTTGTAATGAGATGATTAAGGAAAATTTTAATATGCAATGGGCTTGCTTTACTCGAGCGAATCTTGTTGATAAAGAACTTCTTCAAAAGATGAAACAAGCAGGATGCTATCTTATTTTCTTTGGTCTGGAATCTGGTGTTCAGCGTCTCATTGATCTTATCAAAAAAGACATTACTTTGGAACAATCAAGAAATGCTATCAAGTTGTGCAAAGAAGCTGGTATTCAAGCATGGTGTTCGTTTATTATCGGATTGCCTAGTGAAACAAAAGAAGAATCTTGGCAAACAATTAATTTTGCCTTGGAGCTTGATTCAGAATATGTGCAATTTCCAATCTTTATGCCTTGGCCAGGAACTGCTATTTATGATATTGCAAAACAACATGGGATTATTCTCAATGAAAATCTAAGTGATTACACTGCATGGGATAAAGCTGTTTACAAACCTCACCCGCAAAGAGACCCGCTTGAAGTTCAAGAAACAGTAAAAAAAGGCTATAAAAAATTCTATCTTCGGCCAAAGTACATTGCTCGAAAAATTGCTGATCTTACTTTTCACATGCCTCCAAAGAAAATCTGGAAACTCACTAAAGCAGGGTATTATACCCTCTTCTAATTTTATGACTACTTTTATAAATTAAACGAATTTTTCTTTCATCATGGCAATCCTTTCTATTATTATTCCTGCATATAATGAGGAACAATTTATTGAAGAACTCCTTCAACGCGTTATTGCTGTTGATCTTCATTCTCTCTTTTATGAAAAAGAAATTATTGTTATTGATGATGGAAGCACTGATCATACTGCCAAAAAGATTCGTGCATTCCAACAAAAGCATAAATCTGCCATTCATTTTTTTTTTCATTCAGTTAACAAAGGAAAAGGTACAGCAATTCGCACAGGTATTGCTAAAGCAACAGGCAATATCATTCTGATTCAAGATGCAGATTTAGAATATGATCCTCAAGAATATCTTCGTATCTTAGCGCCATTTTCTGATCCTGCAGTTTCTGTTGTTTATGGAACCCGCTATCTTTCTGTTCAAGATGTAGATAAAAAAAGCCTTGTTCTCAGTCGTAAATATAAAAAATCTTATCTTCTCGCATATTTTGCAGGCAGAATTCTTACATGGACTACTAATTTTATTTATGGTGCTCACATTACTGACGAAGCAACGTGCTACAAAGCGTTTCGTGCTTCTATTCTAAAATCTCTTCCTTTACATTGTACTGGATTTGAATTTTGCCCAGAAGTAACTGCAAAAGTATTAAAAAGAGGATACAAGATAGTTGAAGTCCCAATTAGCTACGATCCACGAACCTATGATGAAGGGAAAAAGATCAATTATAAGGATGGTTTTGAAGCACTATGGATACTCTTAAAGTACCGTTTTATGGATTAATGATACTTCCATAAGACTTATAATTCCATTCCAATTTCCCCTGAAGGATTTGACCAATAAACAAAAGAAGTTATACAATGCCAACGCAAGATTACCTTGAAAATATTCCATGCAATATTTGTGGAGCAGATGATTATACTATCGTATATCACAACAATTATTCTAATGAGACAGGACAGAATTTGAAGGATAAATTCAAATCATCAGGAGATGAAACACTTATTGATCAAGTTGTTAAATGCAAACATTGTGGATTAATTTATATTAACCCACGAATTAAAGCAGATCTTATTATTCAAGGATATAGCGAAGGGGCTGATGAAGCGTTTGTTAGTCAGGCTGCTGGAAGAGAGAAAACATTTGCACGTTGTCTTGATTTTTTAGAAAAGCATACCAATGGAAAGTGCGGAAAAATTCTTGATATTGGAGCAGCAAACGGTTCTTTTCTCTCTGTTGCAAAAAAACGAGGTTGGGATGTTGCAGGTGTTGAACCAAATGTATGGCTTTGTCAATGGGCAAAAAAACATTATCAGCTTGACATTAAACCAACTACTATCTTTGAACAAAAGTACCCAGACAATAGTTTTAATGTAGTGACGCTTTGGGATGTTCTTGAACATGTTCCTGATCCTACACTTGTTTTGAAAGAATGCAACAGAATTCTCAAAAAAGAAGGTATTTTGATTATTAATTATCCAGATATAGGAACTTGGATTTCAAAACTCCTTCAACGAAAA
>JAHFMP010000140.1 GCA_023267795.1 Candidatus Woesearchaeota archaeon
AAAAAAGAAAAAAATATTCACCACTCATCTTCGTCATCGTCGTAATAGTGCATGCATTCACCTCTCTTGAATCAATTGTCGCATTTTGATTCTTTTCTCTATATAAAGTTTACTTTTAACAGTTTAATATGTGAAATTCATAACACATATAAATCATTCATTTGTTCTGAAGAAGTATGTTATCCAGTTTTATCATCACATTTCGGGAAACACTTGAAGTTTCTCTTGTAGTAGGGATTATTCTGAGTTATTTAGTCAAAACAAAAGAAACAAAGTATAATCCAGTAGTGTATGTTGGTCTTTGTGCAGGAATTGTTGCAAGTATTCTGGGTGCAATTTTGTTCAACACACTCGCTGGAGGTTTTGAAGGAGCAGCAGAACAAATTTTTGAAGGAGTGACAATGCTTCTCGGTGCAGTATTGCTTACCATAATGATTTTCTGGATGATGCAACAGAAGCAGGTTGCTGTTGATATTGAAAACAAGGTTGCAGATCACCTCTCCAAAGCGCATCGAGTGGAACTTTTCCTCTTGGTATTTTTTGCAGTGTTGCGGGAAGGGATTGAAACAGTTATTTTTTTAAATGCTGCAAATTTCGTTTCAGCAGAAAATAATCTTATTGGCTCATTTGGTGGAATTATTGCAGCGATTTTTCTTGGATATTTGTTGTTTGTTGCATCTGTAAAAATTCCTTTAAAAAAATATTTTACAGCAACGAGTGTTTTGCTCTTGTTATTTGCAGCAGGATTAGTTGCACATAGCGTTCATGAGTTTGAAGAAGCAGGTTTGTTGCCGCCAATTATTGAACATTTATGGGATCTGAATCCTGAAGTAAATCCAGATGGCAGTTATCCTGCATTGCACGAGAAAGGAATTGCAGGAGAATTTTTGAATGGATTATTTGGCTATAACGCTAATCCATCATTATTGGAAGTTTTCAGTTATGTGAGCTATCTTGTTGTTCTTGCAATTGTTTGGAAAAGAATTGAGTGGAAGAAGAAAAATATTATTGTAGCACAACAATAACTATTACATACTACATTCCTTCAACAACAAGTTTATTATCCTCTGGGTGAATATACGCTTCTTCACCTTCTTTTAGGTTTAAAAAAAAAGCAATTTTTTGAGGAATCCGAATAGCAAGAGAGTTTCCAGTCCGTGTGATTTTTGTTTTCACGCCTAAACCCCAAACCCCTTTTTTCTTTGCTGCTTCCTGTATTAATTGCGTTGTTTTTTCATCTGTAAATGATTCGTTGCAAGATGAGCATATCTCTGCGGGAAATTCACCTAATAAAACACCAAACATTGATTCTTTGACTTTTCCTTTTTTGAGTTCTCTTTTTTCACAAACAGGACATTTTACCATATTACCACCGTGGTTTTACTGTTATAACAAAAATATCACTTCCAAGCTTTTTGTAGATAACAGTAAAATATTTGTATTCACTTACAATCTTATTTGGATACTGCAAATGCTTGCTGCCACTTTTTAACGCATCATGAACTTCTTGTTCAGTAATGCCTCGAGCAACCATCTGCTCGCGAGCATGGCTTCCATATTTAATCGCCAAAAATATCACCGGTAAGTACTGTAAGTACATGTAAGTATTTAAACTTTTTGCTTTTTAGTACGTGAAGCTGTCTCACAATTCTGTTTTTTCATTGTTTTGAATTGTGAGACAGGGTGTTTGCACAGTCTTTTACAAAAATAAGTCGTACAAAAACACAAAATACAGTATCGGTGAAATTTATTTTCGAATTGTGGGACGGCTTCCGCTGTTAAACTCTCCAGACAGGGATTGAATTTTAGTGCAACGTTCTGTAGCGAAGCGGAGGAAAAATTCAAAGTTAGAAATCGGCCGTACCTAAGTTTTATAAAATCATTAATAATCCACGTTATTATGAGTAAAGTAATCATTCCAAAAACTTATATTCAAAGTATTGAAGCGCCGCTTATTTTTTTAGCTGGTCCTATAAGAAGCGCACCAAATTGGCAAGATGAAGCCATAGACTTTTTACTATCACAAAATTCTGATTTAGTTATTGCTTCTCCAAGAAGGGGAGTGAGAGATAAAATTGCTCCATATATTGCGAAAGGAGATCAAACTTACTTTCCAAGGCAAAGAGCTTGGGAAAGGCATTATTTGGATATTGCATCTAAAACGGGAGCAATTTTATTTTGGTTACCTGGAGAAGAAGAACACAATTGTGAAAAAGTCTATGGTGCAATGACAAGAGTTGAGATTGGTCAATGGATGACAAATTATAGACATAATAATTCCGTGCGCTTCTGTGTTGGAAGTGATGGCAAGTTTCCAGAAATGCACACAATTGAATTTGACTTAAAAATGGATGCACCAGATAAAAAAATATTTTCTAGTTTAGAAGAAACTTGCACTGAAGCGGTGCGACTAGCATATCAAAAATAGGCCGATTTCTGATTGAGTTTAACGTTAGGATTATGAGAAGTTTCTGGAGCGTAGCGGAAGAAATTTGGGAAATTTGCGAGCCCGAGCAAATTTCCTCATAATCCTTCAGCCTGTCCCACAATTCACAAGTATTAAATACTTATTCTCGTCAGTAAATTAATAGTTTCTCGTCATAAAAAGAGGTGATTTGATGGTGTACAGACAAACGCAGAAAGATCAAAACTGGTTGCTTCCATTATCGTTCAAAAACATCAAATTTGCTGAAGAGAACAATATTGATTTGTATGTCCCATCTCGTGCACAGGCGCAGAAATTAGATGGAAAAGAAGAGAGTTTG
>JAHFMP010000141.1 GCA_023267795.1 Candidatus Woesearchaeota archaeon
TGCAAAACTCTACAACAAAGAAATTCATCTTGCAGATCGAAATATTGTCGAAGGAGATAACAATGAAATTCTTGAAAATGCAAAAACAATGGTGGTTGCATTCCTAGTTATTGGAGATCCTTTTTTTGCAACAACTCATCTTGACATGATGATGCGAGCAAAAAAAGAAGAAATTAAAGTTACAATAACAAACAACGCATCCATTCTCACTGCAGTGGGAATCACTGGATTGCAGCTTTACAAATTCGGCAAAATAACATCAATTCCATTTTTTGAAGATAATTTTCAGCCAGAAACAGCGTATGATGTGATTAAAGCAAATAAAACAATGGGATTGCACACACTCGTTTTGTTGGACATTAAATATGATCTGCAAAAATTTATGACAGTAAATGAAGCAATTCAAATTCTATTGAACATTGAAGAAAAAAGAAAAGAAAATATTTTTACGAGAGAAACACTGTGTGTTGGCTGTGCAAGACTCGGAAGTGAAAATCCAATCATCAAAGCAGGAACTGCAAAAGAACTTCTCACAAAAGATTTTAACGCGCAATTGCATTGTCTTCTTATTCCGGGACAACTTCATTTTATGGAAGAAGAAGCTCTGGAAATGTGGAAATAGAAAGATAAGAATAAAAAGAAAAAATAAAGAATTGTTCTAAATTATACAATCAATTTCAACCGCAGCTGCATTGTTGTTTGTTTCATCTGATTCTAAAACTGTGTTGGTAACGTCTGCTATTGCTGTAAAGTTATGTACAGTTGTACAGTTATACAACCAAGTAAAATTACTTGATGCTCCTGACACAAGTACAGGTATAGTTGTATTTGACGTTGATATTCCAATTAGACTTGTTATTGAGGAAGCTGCACCTCCTGATCCTGCATTCTTTGTTGTTGTAGTAACATTAGCATATACAGAACCATTTAACATCAATTCATTAAAAGTAATGTTACTGATAATCATATCTGCCAATGATTCATTATAAGTTACATTAACAAAAATTTGCGTTACTCTTCCACCACCATTCGTTGTTGTGTAGGATCGCATTCCTGCTTCCAAACCATCAACATCAGCAGCCGTCCACCATGTTCCTGTTGCCGGATTCTTTGTATATGTTTGCCGAGAATATGCCCATATAGATCCTAATAAGAGGGTAGTGGAACTAACATAATTAACACCCCCTGAACGAATTAAGGCATTTATTCTATTTCTGCTAGTGCTATCTCGCATTGCATAGTAATTAATGCTAATATTATTAATAACAGTTCCAACAGACAAATTTGCATTTGTAAAATTAAATGTTTCATTAACACTCGAAGTGCTGGTATTTACATAATCAGTAGCATTATTTGGAATGGTTTCATCCACGCACTGCCATTCACTACTACCTGCAGAACAACCGACATTATTCCAATCACTGTAGAAACCTTGCGTTTCAGGTCTTATGGCAATTGTTGCAGCAAAAACACTTCCAATTACTAATAATAACAAAAACAACAAAACAGCCGATAGCAAAAACATATTTTTCATAACACACACCTCATAATATTTTTATTGAAAGAAAAAATAGAAAATAAAGTATATAAATGTTTCGATTTCAAGTACGTATTAAGTCTATTGCACTATTCTCTAAAATTTTTCCGCCGCCACAGACACTTCACTTGTTCTTTTCTCTCCCCATTAATGAGAATAAGGGGGAGAGAAAAGAGACAAGAAAGCAAAAATAGATAAAAATGGTGGCGGAAAAATTTGTGAAGAGTTATGAAGCGACTTAATACGTACCGATAATGCATATTTTCAATAATTCCTTCCAAAAATAACTTCAACAGTTGCATCTTTTCCTGAATAGAAACATTTTTTTCCATTTGGAACAGAACTCGTTAATGGAATACAGCGTGCAGTAACTCCTGATGTTTTTTCTTTAATTTCAGCTTCATATTCTTCACTTTCATGGAAATATACTTTGACCCATTTCTTTGCTTTTATTGCTTTGAGAAATTGATCCCAATTTTCAGCAGTTGCTATATTTTCTTGAATATTTTTCTCTGCATTTTTGAAAAGATCATGGTGCATTTTTTCAAGTGTGATATGAATTTCTTTTTTCAAATGAGTGAGTTTGATGATTTCCTTCTTTCCAGTATGGCGATGCACAAGAATGCAATGCTTTTTTTCCAAATCTCTTGGACCAATTTCTACTCTTAGCATAACACCTTTTAATTCCCATTCATTGAATTTCCATCCAGGAGAATATTCTGTGCGATTATCAAGATGTACACGAACTCCTGATTTTTTTAGTTCTTTAACAATTTTCTCTGCAGCTTTCAGTACTTTTATTTTACTGTCATCAAATAGGATAGGAACAACAACAACTTGAATTGCTGCAATTTTTGGAGGCAAGACAAGTCCTTTGTTATCGCTGTGCATCATTACTGTTGCGCCAATTAAACGCGTAGAAATACCCCATGAACTCTGCCATGGCAGCTTTTCTTTCATATCCTTGTTTTTGAACATAATGCCAAACGCTTTTGCAAATACTTGACCAAGATTGTGGCTTGTTCCACATTGTGATGCCTTACCGTCTGGCATCAATGTTTCAATAGTGTATGTTGTTTTTGCTCCTGCAAATTTTTCTTTTTCTGTTTTTCTTCCTGCAATGACAGGAATTGCGAGTAATTCTTCGCAGAGTTTCTTGTATTCCTTGAGCATTGCTTGTGCTTCTTTTTCACATTCTTGCTCTGTTTCATACACACAATGG
>JAHFMP010000016.1 GCA_023267795.1 Candidatus Woesearchaeota archaeon
GAGCAAGTGTTCCTGCATTCATAACATCCTCAAACATGTGCAGAACCATTTGCATGATTTCTCGCAAGTGGATTTGTCCTTTGGTTTGTTCAAACAGGATGTTAGAGTTAAAAAATCCCTTTACTTTTGCAGCAATTTTTGAATCAATGCCCAACGCTGCAAGCTTGTCCCGTAACACGAAGTCCTGCTTTTTCATGCGCGTATTCATCGGCAATTCTCCTGCTTTCATAGCAGCAGCTATTGCCTGAGGCATTGGCTCTATTTTAAAGAACAAGTGATTATGTTTATTTGGAGATTTCCCCATTGCAACAGGAGACTCTTTTGTTACAGTTTCTCTGTACACAACAATTGGCGGACTTGTCTGAATGTCAAGACCTTTTTCTGTCCTAATTCTGTTTTCAATAACTTCCAAATGCAATTCTCCCATGCCACTCATCAAATGCTCGCCTGTTTCTTCATTAATTTTAACTTTAATGCACGGATCTTCTTTCTGGACCATGCGCAAAATTTCAACAAGGCGTGGCAAATCACTCGGCTTCTTTGCTTCAACAGCTTTTGTCACAACTGGATCAAAAATGTGCAATATTTCTTCGAATGGTTCTGTTGGCTGCAGAGTAATTGTTTCTCCTGGCATTGCTTTTAATCCAGCAACTCCTATGATATTTCCAGATGTTGCCCTATCCACAATTTCCCTTTTTGCTCCATTGTACGTGAAGACCTGCTGTACACGAAGCTTTTGTTTTGCCCTGTTCAAATAAACTTCTAATCCTTTTTCAACAGATCCACAAAATAAACGGCCTGCAGAAATTTCACCTGCTTGCGGATCAACAACTATTTTTGTAATCACAAAAAACAATGGCCCGTTTGGATCACATTTCAAAAGAGCTTTTCCTTCTTCTGTTTCAAGCTCGCCATGCCAGAGTTTAGGAATCCTATACTGCTGTGCAACAACTGGATTTGGCAGATGCGTAATAACAGCATTCAAAATGCACTCATGAATAGGTGCTTTTTTCTTCAAGATTTTGTACGCATCTGCATCTGCGCTCGTGTATGCACCAATAACCTCTTTTAACGTAATCCCTTTTTTCTGCATGTAAGGAATAGATAGTGCCCAGTTGTGGAATGCACTGCCAAAGCAAACACTGCCGTTTGCAACATTCACTTGAAATTTATCACCATACTCTTCACCACCAATTTGCCTGATAAGCCTATTGACTTCTGTAATTGATTGGACAAAACGCTCTTGCATTGCTTCTGGAGTTAATTGCAATTCTTTAATCAGGCGATCTACTTTGTTGATAAAAAGAATTGGTTTTACCCTTTCCCGCAATGCCTGCCTCAAAACAGTTTCTGTCTGCGGCATGATTCCTTCAACTGCACAAACAAGAACAATACACCCATCCACTGCGCGCATTGCACGAGTGACATCTCCTCCAAAATCAACATGACCTGGTGTATCAATCAGATTAATTAAATATTCCTGTCCTTCATATTCGTGAACCATGGAAACATTTGCTGCATCAATGGTAATTCCACGAGCAATTTCATCTTCGTGAAAATCCAGCATTCTGGCATGTCCTGCAAGCTCTTCACTCATCATGCCAGCACCGCAGAGGAGGTTGTCTGAAAAAGTTGTTTTACCGTGATCAATATGTGCACAGATTGCAATGTTTCTGATTTTATCCTGATGTGACATTAATCGCATAATGCGATCAACCATCTTTTCTCCCATACAATTCACTCTCATTATTCTCTAATAAAAATCTGTTGCGAACAAAGTGAGCCAGATTTTTATAAAGTGTGTTTTTCATGCGTCATGGCATAGTTGTGCAATTCTTCTTTGGAAAACCACAATGCAATTTCTGTTTTTGCATCTTCTTTTGAACCAGAGGCATGAACGAGATTCTTAATTGCAATGCCTTTTTTATCAGCAAAGCCGTACGAATGATGTGCAAAATCCCCGCGAATGGTTCCTGGCGCTGCTGTCTTTGGCTCTGTTGCACCTACCATTTTTCTTACAAGATCAATAGCATCAATACCTTCAAGCACCATTGCTACAACAGGACCAGAAATAATAAAAGCTTCAAGGCCACTGTAGAATGATTTGTTTATATGTGCAGCATAGTGTTTTTTGGAAAATTCCTTATCAATCCTTACCATTTTCATAGCGATTATTTTCAAGCCAACATTTTCAAATCGTGCAGTGATTTGACCAACAAGACCCCTCTCTACACCATCTGGCTTAATTAAAATTAATGTTCGTTCAAACATTTTAAAAACCTCACTCTGCTTTTTTAGAAAAATCTGTTTCCTGCGAAGCAAGAAGATCCACAGATTTTTTAGCTGCTTTCTTCAGTGCAATGCCAACCTCTCCTTTCACATATGCTTTTGTCCATTTATAATTGACAGGTTTTCTGTGCAGATCTAAATAATTTTTTTGACATTTGCTGTTGAGGAACCATAAAATCTGACCATTCTTGCGAACAAACATTTTACCTGTTCCTTTTGGTATTTCTTTGCCGCTAAATATGCATTTCATAAAAAATCACCTAAACATTTCCACGGCCTGCTTTATTCAGCGGTCGTGCCTCAATTTCTGTTTCCCGAAGCATGAGGACATCATTCTTTTGTACAGGACCACGAACATTTCTCCGCAGGATTTTGTTTTTATCAAAACCTTCCAAAACCTTGCAGCGAACTTGCGTCACTTCTCCTCGAGTTCCTGTTCTTCCAATTATTTCTTCAATGCGCGCAGGAACTGCTGATGAAAAAGAAACAGATCCTTTTTTTACTTCACCTTCTTCACCTGATTTTTGCAGTGGTTTTTGTTGCAATTTCTCTGCTGGTTTTTGTTGTTTGACTTCTGGTTTGGTATCTTCCATCTGCATCACTAATTTCCAGCAATTGCTTGAATAAGTTTTTTTGCTTCTCCTTCTGCAACAACTGCAACTGCTCCTGTACCAACAGGTAATCCAGCTGCTGCACCGAGCTGTTCTTTGCTCGGCACTTCGACACAAGGTATTCCTTTTTCTTTTGCAAGAAGCGGCAAATGCATAATAA
This sequence comes from Candidatus Woesearchaeota archaeon, assembly GCA_023267795.1. Classification (GTDB taxonomy): domain Archaea; phylum Nanobdellota; class Nanobdellia; order Woesearchaeales; family DSVV01; genus JACRPI01. The sequence continues at coordinate 3,061 of JAHFMP010000016.1, forward strand.
TTTCTGCTGGCTGTACATCTTTTGCAACAACAACAAGTTTTGCCTGCCCTCTTTCCAGTGCTTTTGTCACTTCATTAGAACCTTTTTTTAGTTTCCCTGTTGCTTTTGCAACTTCAACTGCTTCATAAATTTGATCTGCATCTGCCATTTTTACTCCTCCAACACATTGTTTTTTTGATGAGTAGAGATAGAAAGTACCTCTCTCCAGCTCAGATCTTCTCTGAACCTTCATCAATCATCGGTTCCTGCTTTTTTGAGCAGGATAGTCTCTTGAATGAAGAGGTTGTTTTTAAATGTTGTTGAAAAAGCAAAATCTCCGCAGCCTAGCAGCCGTGAGATTCGGTTTTGTCAGTAATATTTTTAACTTCCTTGTCTTTTGTTCAATTTATGACCAACACTGTTACCAAAGAAAAGCTTGCAAAATATTTTGACATCACAAACAGAGCGTTGCATAAAGTCAAGATTGCAAAAGAACAGAAAATAGATTGGAAAGCAAGCGCAGAAGATTTTCTTGACATGGCACAACGATATTACTCTGATGCAGATTATTTTGCAAAGAAAGGAGATATAGTGACTGCATTTGCTGCACTGAATTATGCTCATGGCTGGTTAGATGCTGGTGCAAGACTTGGATTATTTGATGTTGGAAAAGATAATATTCTTTTTACTGTTGATAATTAATAATAATTCCAAAGCCATGTAATAATCATTGCAATAGAACTATCCTGATTTTGCAAGATATCTGTTCCATGGCCTGCTGTCTGATACAGTTTGATTTCTTTGTACTCTGTATTTACAGCATTATATATTTTTGTTGCTGCAACTGCTGCTTCTTTGTCGTCAAAACTTGCAACAAAAAGAACAGGACGATCATAAAATTCTGCAATGTCCAGTGTTTTCAGTCCATGATAGTCTTCTCCTGCAGAAAGAAGCACTACTGCATCAATTCGTGGATCCTGCACTGCCTGCTTTAACGCTGCATTTGCACCAATGCTTGCTCCTATAACTGCAATTTTCCCATATCCTTTTGCTTCGAGAAAATCTACGCCTGCCTGGACATCTAAAACAAGATTCTGCCAATCTGCTTCTGTAAATTGTGTATAATCCAAATCACTGTTCCCATGGCCACGTAAATCAATTGCCAAAACAGTAAAACCATTCTGCTGAAGTTGCTGGGATAAATTTTCGTACGCTGACTTATCGTGGCCAAGCATAGGCACTAACAGTACAGCACGATGCAGTGTATTTGCAACTTCATTGTATTCTGCACTGATATTTACTTCATCTGCTGTTGTCAAGAAAATTTCATTGTAAGCAATTATTTTTTCATTGGATGTTCCGCAGGCATCAAGAAACAAAAATAAGAATAGAAAACAAAAAATGATGTTTTTCATAATAAGTATGAGTAGCTCATGTTTTATATATTTTTAGATTGATTTTACCAAAATTTATATAACACAACAATCGTAAATATAAGTAAATGTAACTTAAGACATAATAAAAAACAAAAAAAGAGGATATTATGAGCTTCTTATTACGCTATAGAGAATTGCCGAGATATTTGCGGCTTTCATACATTTTTTCTTTTCTCCTTATTCTCTGCCACGTTGCAGTGTCAGGAATCCTGGTTTACTGGCAGGCATTTGAACCAGAGAATCTTGCATACAAGGCATGGTTTAAAGGACCAATGCATCTGGAGCTGTTTGACAGTACAACAACTGCTGCTATTATTTTTGGTATATTCCTTACTGCACAGCTCATTGGCTTATTTTTGTACATCACGTGGATGTTTGAACAGGGGAAAAAAATATATTATCTTGTTTTTGGAATGATTGTTGCCGGTATTTGGACATACTTTCTTCTTCCTGGAATAATTCTTCTTGGCTTGATGTTGCCAGAAGCTTCTCTGCACCATTTTGGGGTGCTGAGTTTTGAAGATTTATTTTGAATGTATTGAACGTGCCATCCGATTCAGCGAGTGATTTCAGAGTTTACGATTATTTCGTGCTTCAGCTATACATTTTTTCCGCCGCCTGAAAACGCACGCTTGCCTCTTATTTGTCCCCCTTAATGGGAATAAGGGGGATAAATAAGAGACAAGGAAAAGAAAAAGTGAATAGAGATAGGCGGCGGAAAAAATGTTCCTCTGTTTCCTGTCGAAGTTGCATATTTCACTTGAGAAATTGGATGGCACTATTGAACATCATCTTTATTAATCAGAAAAGATATTTCTTTTTGTATGAACTGGGAAATCATCGGATACATAGGAGCAGCGTGCACAACATTCTGCTTTATTCCACAAATTATAAAGACAGTAAAAACAAAAAAAATTGATGATATCTCATGGATTTATCTTGGAATTCTTGCGTTTGGCATCCTGATGTGGACAGTGTATGGGTTTGCGATCCGGAACAACGTCCTTATTAGTGCAAACATAATAACTCTCGCATTTGTTCTCATAATAATTTGGACGAAAGTGTATTATGATAAGAAGCATTAATGCTGCCTATGAAGCTCGACTAGTCGAGGACATAAAAAATATTCTATGAGTTCTTCAGGATTTTTCTATATACTCTCTCGTGACACCATCCAAGAAACCCCACAAAGAATCTCTGCCTTGCTGCACTGCTTTCATAACAGCTAATTGCCTTTCTGGAGTATTTGCGTGCTGACTAATAATATCCCACCAGACATTTGCATGCTTCACATCAAGAACGCTATGAAGTTTGAAAAATTCAGTGCCTCTCTCCTCAGAAATACCATAATTCTGTTTCAAGCCGTGCAGTTTTTTTTCTGAAATTGCAGGAATTTGTGATTCATATGCAGCTAATGCACCTGCACCCGTTAAAAATGAAGAAGCTGACATTTTTTTGAAAGTATCAATTGCCTGCTGTGTTTCTGGCAGCGGATTTGATTGTTTTATATCTTCTCGTTTTGCACCAATTACTTCTCCAAAGCGAAGCCAGAGTTCTGTGTGATTATTTGGACCATGCTCTTCATCATACAAATTGTCTGTAATTGCCTGCCTGATTTCAAACACTTCACAACCAGAGTGCATCATGCTGAGAAAAACAGGAAAATTTCTTTCAAGATGATAATATTGTTCAGCGTATTTTTGCATTACAGTGATTGGCAATGTTCCTTTCTCCCACATTTGATAGAACTGATGCTTAAGCAAATGTTTTTTATCAATTTCCGTTTGTAGTTGGTTGATGAAATAATTCATGCGGCACCTTTATTGAGAATAAAACACAGGAAGTGTTTTTGTTTATATGTTTGACGGTTTAAAAATTCATTTGAAATCCAACAACACAACCAAAGCCTCATCAATCAACAACACTGCTTTCTTTGCCCCTTCTTTTATTTTTTCAAGCTCTTCTGGTTTCTTTTGTACATCTGACAATTGTCCAAACAAATCCTCTTTTTCAGCCCCAAACAAATGCTCTGGATACTCTTCCACCATTTCCATGTAATTTCCGAACTGTTCGAAGAGTTCATGGAGCTGACGTAAATTTGCAATCACAATCTTGATCCTTTCTTTTTGCGGTATCCAATTGAGAATCCGTACCATCGGCAAATTGTGATAGTCTGTATAATTCACAAGATGCTTTTTCCACAAATATAATTTTACAGCCATATCTGCACACCAATGGCAATTCTGGACAGATGCAGTATAATATCCATCAGTGTAAAGATGGATTGCTGCATTATAGCTATGCAGCACTGCTTTTTTATAGCTGTCTTCACGGACTTCTCCGATGTATTTGAGATTTTTGATTGCTGTTATTGCATGAAGTTCATAGCCATCAATGTTCATAACAACGAAGAAATACAACGCTGTTTTTATTGTTTCACTTTTCTATCATATTCTGCAAATGCCTGCCCAATCTCTAAATTGAACTCTACAACTTCAATATAATATTTATGAGTTCCATTATCATGGCGCTTTGCTTTATCAACAATTCGCTGCGCTGCCTCAAGCTCTCCATTGTCTACATAGTCACGTGCTACATCCAAAAGAGCATTCACATCTTCCAACATGTTTTCCAATTCTTCCATTTTTATCCACCTCATATTTTTTATATTCTTTTAGAGAACAAACAACTTAAGAAAGCTATTGCAGAAATTTTTGAAGAATTTTCCAAAATACAAAAAGATTTTTCATATTTTTCATTGTTTTTGAAAATATGCTCTGTTTTTTTTCACAAATTTTATATATCATTTGTTCTTTTGTTCCTTATATTCTCACAACATTGAGGAGATTTTATGTCAGAAACAATACACGAAGTTGAACAGCGATTAAGACGCGAACACACAATAGGAGATGTTTTACAAGAATATCCAGATGCTGCACCATTATTGACTGAAAAAGGAATCCACTGTGTAGGATGCCATGTTTCACCATTTGAAACACTTGAAGAAGGATTTCGAAGTCACGGCATGAGTGAGGAGGAAATTGATGCAGTTCTTTCAGATGTCAATGAAAAGCTTGATGCTACACTGAAAAATAAACCAGCTCATGCTCCTACTGTTTGCTCTGGAGATCCTTCTCTTGAAGTAAGTTGCGGCGCTGTTGAAAAGGTCATTGAACTTATGAGAAAGGAAAATAAAGATACCACAAAAACAGCATTGCGCATTGCTGTCCTGCCTGGTGGCTGTTCTGGCATGACATATGATTTTTCTTTTGACACAGAAGGGAAACAGGAAAATGACAAAGTCATTGAAAAAGACGGTTTAACTGTTCTTGTTGATAATAAAAGTTTAGAAATATTAGATGGTTCACGCATCGATTATATGGAAACACTTCATGGTGCTGGTTTTGTCGTGAAGAATCCACAGGCAAAAGGCGGCTGTGGATGTGGAAAGAGTTTTAATTAAATCTTTGTGATATAGAGAATTTTGAATAACCCCTCAAATTGTCAAAATTCTCAATAGATGCCTTCGAATAAAACTTCCAAAATCGAGGTTATTCAAAGTCATCTATAAAATATTCCATAAACTTTTTAATTTAACAGTTGTTTCTCTTCTCTGAATGGTATTGCAAAAATATACAACAACTATCACACACATTGAAACACTTAATGACCACGTCAAGTTGTTCAAACTGCAATTTCCTGAAGGAAAACAATTCCATTTTATTGCTGGACAATTTGTGATTCTCAACATGATTGATTTTGAGAAAAAGCAGCAGCGACGCTCTTATTCTATTGCCTCTTCTCCAATCCATAGTGATTATATCGAACTTTGTGTTAAGATTTTGCCTGATGGAAAAGTCAGCAGCTGCCTGGATACACTGCCTGTTGGTTCACATGTAGAGCTTGATGGCCCGTATGGAAAATTTGTTGTAGACAAAGAACAGGATAAAGAATTGATTTTTATAGGCACAGGTGTCGGTATTGCACCATTGCGAGGCATGCTCTTTGATCTTTTTGAAAAAGGCCATAAAGCTCCTGTCTGGCTCTTTTTTGGATTTAGGTATGAAAATGATTTTTTGTTTAAAGAAGAATTGAGTGCATTGGAAGAACAATATCATAATTTTCATTTTCTCCCTGTTCTCAGCAGGCCCGGGGAAACAGCTGCACCAGACCTTGATACAGGCCATGTAACAGGCATCATTCCTCTTTATATTAAAAACCCTGCAAACAAAATAGCATTTATTTGTGGATCATTACCAATGGTAAAAGATGTTGTTGTGTGTTTAGAAGGAATTGGCATGACAAAAGAACAAATTAAGACTGATGCGTGGGGTTAGCAAAATATATTATTGCTCTTGCATATATCTTCTTAAAATAGGAACATATCTGTTTTTCCAGCGGTCATCTTGCCTTAAGAAGGAAATAACTCTTTTTTCAATACTCCACGAATCATCTTTTCTCGTTTCTCTCATTCTTTTTTGATTCGCAAGGAGAAGTAAATTATAAACATGATTTTTTCTTGCATTCTGCAAAATTTCTGTTACAATCTTCACTGAATTATCTTCTAAGCAATCTGCATAGTGTGCAACTGCATCTGCAACATACAATCTAAAAAAATCAATTGCAAGAGATCTGACAATACCTGGCATTGCAATTGTTACTCCTATATCTCTTCTTACAGGATCATAAAATCTTTCAGGTGTTGCTGCAATCATTTCAGTAAGAATATCCCCTGCATTTCTTCGTAATGGGATTACTCTTCTATCATAGACACCTGGAAACTGTTCTAAAACAAAATCATATGTTGGTTGAGCATTTCTATAATATTTACTACTTCGAGACTCATTTCTTATTTGAGATGCAATATCCAATACAATTACAGCCATAGAATCTTGAGAACTTTATATCTCTTTTAAAATATTTTGATGCACTCTTTCACATGTTAACCAATTTCGGTACTATACAGTGCTTTTTTAATACAAAACATTTATATATGATTTTTTAAAGAAATATACTAATATCGTGAATTGCGTTAATGGGTTGAGAGATTTGAGGCAATTCACGAGATTGAGAATTACGCCAAATGTAAAATAAATAACGCAATTCTCAATAAGAGCAGAAATAAGAAAAGAGGTGAAGCATGAGAAATAGAAATACTGTTCTTCTTATTTGGTTGCTGTGCTCATTTATTATCATCAGCAGTGTTCATGCACAGGATTATCTTGCATTACAGGGAAGTTCAACAGGCACAACGTCTGGCAATGTTGTTGCAGAGATTTGGGGTGCTGCATCTGGTGGTACATTGCTATATAATTCTTCAACTGATTTTTATAACTCTCTTAGCAGTGGAAGATATGACATACTTTTAGGAAATGGTTCTCAGTCATTAAGCCTTAATTTTAGCGGAACATATTATCTCAATCTTTATATCAATGGATACGACATTAATTTTAATAACTCAGACAGGCAGGTATTCCAAAGTCCTGTAGGAAACATCACAGTAGATGACCCTATTAAAACAACAAGCACGAGTGTTTTTGCGTTGAACATTAACGATCGCTTTAATATTAGCGGTGCATTAGGAGATACACAAATAGGTGGTAAAGTAAACATTTCAGATGACTTGATTATTCGTAATTTCTTTAACATTACAACAACAACAAGTACAGTTCGTACAAATGGAACAATGACTATTTTGAACAGTGATGTAGATGATGCATTGAACGTCACAGGAGGAGCATTTTTGGGAGGCAACACTGTCTTCAATAATTTCTTTAACATTACAACAACAACGAGTACAGTTCGTACAAATGGAACTGTAACTATTTTGAACACTGATACAGACGATGCGTTGAATGTAACTGGTGGGGCGTTTTTTGGAGATGGCACTGTTTTCAACAATTTTTTTAACATATCATCAACAACGAGTGCAGTTATTACAAATGGAACAGTAAATATTTTGAACACTGATACAGACGATGCGTTGAATGTAAGTGGAGGCGTCACACTAGCAAGTACTGCACTAACGCCAGTTAAAATTAGTAGTACAGGTGCAATCACATCAGCAGTTAAATTCACCAATAATGATGCAGATGATGCAGTCAACATCAGTGCAGGTGTCTTTATTGCCGGAAGTGTCGGTATCAGGAACTTTTTAAACATAACATCAGTAGCTAGTACAATTCGCACAAATGGGACACTTACTATTGTAAATAGTGATACAGACGATGCGTTGAATGTAACTGGTGGGGCGTTTTTTGGAGATGGCACTGTTTTCAACAATTTTTTTAACATATCATCAACAACGAGTACAGTATCAACAAATGGGA
>JAHFMP010000142.1 GCA_023267795.1 Candidatus Woesearchaeota archaeon
CCTCATTGCTTGCTCTGATTATATCATAATCAAAATTCTTGGATGATAGGCTGGATTTCCTGCACCTGCATAAATCATATCATATTTGCTGTAATCAAGTCCTTCAACAAAATCCTCCACTAAAAAGCAGACATGATCTTTCGGAATCATCTCTTTGATCGATAATGGAAGCAACCAGTTTTGATCTTTCTGCGTTTGTTTGTACACCATCAAATCACCTCTTTTTATGACGAGAAACTATTAATTTACTGAGGAGAATAAGTATTTAATACTTGTGAATTGTGGGACAGGCTGAGCGGTTAGTGCTGCGCTCAAATACTTCGTGTTTGAGCTTGCCCTTCGGGGATATTTTTCCAGCTCACTACGTGAGGGAAAAACATCCTCTAACCACAGGTGTTATGTCTAATTGAAAAAGGGCAAATTTGTGGAAAGGGCTCTGCTAAAAAGCGAAACATATTTATACAAGTAAGATATGACTTACTTTGGTGATAATATGGAATACGCAATAACAAAAGTAAGCACGAAAGGGCAAATAGTCATACCTACATCATTAAGAGGTGACGTAGATGCAGGAGATGAATTTCTCATGATAAAAGATGATGGAAGAATTATATTAAAAAGTATGAAATCGCTTGCTTTAAATCTTCGAGAAGATCTTGCTTTTGCTGAAGAAGTAGAAAAAGCATGGCAAGAGTATGACAAAGGAAAGTTTGTAAAGAAATCTAAAGAAGACTTTCTCAAGGAGTTACGAGCATGTTAGCAATAGAACATAGAGAAAATTTCCTTAAGAAAGTGAGCAAGATAAAGCACCAAGCCATTAAAGAACATATCAAAAAACAAGTTGAGAAAATAATAGAAAACCCCGAAATAGGAAAACCAATGATGTATAGCAGAAAAGGAACTCGTGAATTATATGTAAAACCATATAGGCTAGCATATGCATATTTCCAAGAAGACGAAAAGATTGTCTTCATTGATCTATATCATAAAAACGAGCAGTAGTTTCCTGCCCTTTCTTCTTATGCTTGATAGAACTTTGTTCTCGATAGCAATTTGCCATTTTTCAACTTCTCGGAATATAAACTTCGTTTATTGTTCCTCGACCACGCTGCGCTCTCACTTCACTTCGTTACGTTCTTTGAAATAGAAAGGCACATCTTTTTTCTTCTTTATTTTTTGATTGTAAAAACTGACTATCTTCTTTCCATTCTAACTACTTAGAAAAGACAACATAAAATAGAAACATTTATATATAAAATACATTTTAATACTAAAATATATTGTAGGTGATGAAAATGGAAGTTTCAATAACAAAATTATCTGAAAATGGGCAAGTAGTAATCCCTGCTGAAATAAGAAAAGATGCAGGAATAAAGCCATCAACAAAATTCCTCGTCTTTAATGAGGGAGGAAACATTTTGTTAAAAATGATACGAAAAGAAACTCTAGCAAGAGACATTCACTTAATAGAATCCATTGAAAGAAGTGAAGAACAAATAAGCAGTGATAAAGCTCTCAAAGCAGATACTTCTATGAGTGATGAGGAAATTGATGATCTATTGATGGCTTAAAATGGAAATCATATTCTCTGATGACTTCAGAAAAGAATTTAAAAAAATAAAAGATAAAACAACAAGACTAAAAATAATCAAACAATTAAGAAAACTTTCTGAAAGTCCAGGGGCTGGAAAGCCATTAAAATATGATTTGAAAAATCACCGCACTGTACGAGTTTCCCCATTTAGGATAATTTACAGAATTGAACAAGACAAAATTATAATTAACTGTTTTGATCATCGCAAAGATGTTTATGATTAATTCTTTTAACGGTGCCGAAATTCTAAATCTAAGACTCAAAGAGAGATTGCCATTGATGTAATAGCAACAATGATTTGATTTTTAGAAACAGATAATTGCACATTATAACTCAATTCGGCAAACTTCTTTTTACGTTGTATCATGACATACTTTGACTATTTTGTCCCACATCTTATATTCAAAAACAACAAATATTTATATAGTATGAAATGCTTTTTTGTCTTTTGAGGTAAAATTCTTTGCGAACAACGCGGGCAGAGCAGATTTTATGAAAAAACCAAAACAGCCGGCATCTATTCACCAACCACTGCTATCATCTTCATCTACCTCTGCTTCTCATCAACAATCCGAATTATTACAAGTGCAGCAGCAAACAAAGCAATCTTCTTTACCTTCAGTGCCTCCTGCTTTTAATCCAGCAGATCTTCCGAAAGAAGCACAGGAAAAACTTCATGAAATTAAGGCAAAATTAGAGAAATTCCAGAAAAAAGTTGTTGAAAAATTTGGAAAATACATTGCAGGAGTTGGCCTTTTGCCTCCAGAACGCGGGAAAGATGGGAAGCCTGTCAACACAGAAAAAATCAATGTCATTATTCTTGTTGATGATACAGACAGCCAAAAAATGTCAAAGCAGGAACTACGCGATAAATTACAATCTATTATTATCACTATTGCGCAGGATGTTGATAAAAATCTCGTTCCTGACGTTGTTATTTATTCTGAAGTCTGGCAGAGCTGTTTTGATGGCAAATACGATCTTGTGCAAATGGTCTCGCTTGCAGCGCCTGTTTTTGATACCGGGATGCTTGCTGCAATAAAAATTGCTGAAATCCATAAATCAATGGCTATCAAGAAATTCGAAAAATACATTGTAAGCTATGTGCTTAGTGGTTCTCTTGTAAGAGGTCAAGCAACTGCAACAT
>JAHFMP010000143.1 GCA_023267795.1 Candidatus Woesearchaeota archaeon
CAAAGAATATGTAATAGAGCTTTCTCCAGAACAAGGTTTTGGCAAAAAAAATCCGCAGCTTCTGCAGCTTATTGCAACACCAAAGTTCAGAAAACATGGAATTAATCCTATGCCAGGATTGCAGGTTAACATTGATAACGCAATAGGTATTATTAAAACAGTGACAGGCGGCAGAACACTCGTTGATTTTAATCATCCTTGCGCAGGAAAAGATCTTGTGTATACAGTCAAAGTAAACAGAATAGTTACAGATATAAAAGAAAAAGCACAGGCAATTGTCGTCTTGTCATTAGGAGAGCAGCTTGTGAAAAGTGTTGAAGTCAAAGAAAAGCAGGTTGAAGTAACAACTGCAATCAAAATGCCAGAAGAAATACTGATAAAAGTAACAGAACAAATGAAAAAGTGTATTCAGGAAATAGAAGAAGTTCACTACTCTGACACAAAAGGAGAGAGTATTCAATAGAAAAGAAAGAGAAACTATTAATAGGGAAAAAGAAACAAAAGAATGTAAAAATGCCATTTGGCAAAAAAGAGGGTCTACAATGAACAACACAGTAACAACAGAAGAAACACAGTACAACCCAAAAACAATGCATCCTGTCAAAAAAGGAACAGCAGAAATTCAGAATATTGATGCAGAGCTGGAAGAGCTTCTGACACAGCAGCGTGCAACGATTAAAGTTATTGGCTGTGGAGGAGGAGGGAATAATACGATCAACAGAGTTACAGAAGTAGGAATTGAAGGAGCAGAAACAATTGCAGTGAATACAGATGCGCAGGACTTGCTCTATACAACTGCAGACAAAAAGATTTTGATTGGAAAAGAACTCACAAAAGGTCTTGGTGCTGGATCAATGCCGCGTATTGGAGAAGAGGCTGCAATGGAGAGTGAACATGAGATTAAAGAAAAACTGCATGGAGCTGACATGGTTTTTATTACATGTGGTCTTGGTGGAGGGACAGGCACAGGCTCTGCACCAGTTATTGCAGAAATTGCAAAAAAGATTGGTGCGTTGGTTGTTGGGATTGTCACAATGCCATTTTCAATGGAAGGCAAGCGCCGCTATGAAAATGCATTGATTGGCTTGGAAAAGTTGGAAGAAAATGTTGATACTTTAATTGTTATTCCGAATGACAAACTCTTGGAGCTTGCCCCTGATTTGCCTCTTCATACTGCATTCAAAGTTGCAGATGAGATTTTAACAAATGCAGTAAAAGGTATTGCAGAACTCGTTACAAAAGCAGGGCTTGTTAATTTAGATTTTGCAGATATACGAACAGTGATGGGCAATGGAGGTGTTGCATTGATTGGGGTTGGAGAAAGCGACAGTGAAAACAGAGCTGTTGAAGCTGTTGAAAAGGCAATTAATAATCCATTATTGGATGTAGATATCTCAGGAGCAAATGGTGCCTTAATAAATGTCTCTGGAGGTCCTGACATGACATTAGAAGAAGCGCGAAGAATTGTAGAAACTGTCTCTGAAAAGCTTGATCCAGATGCACGGATTATCTGGGGTGCGCAAATTTCAGAGGATTTGAAGAGTATCATTCGCACAATGCTTATTGTTACAGGAGTAAAATCAACACAAATTTTTGGAAGAGCTAATAAAGCAGCGGAAAAAGGAAGGAAAGAAATGGAGCATGAACTTGGAATAGAGTTTGTTCATTAATTATAGATGGATTAAAATGGAAGAAGTACAAAATACAAAAACAGAATCTGGTTGGATTTATAAAACAAAAATATGGTTTTTGGAGTATAAACGTGTTTTAATTGTTACAAAAAAACCAACAAAAGAAGAGTTTATCACTATTGTCAAGGTATCTGGACTTGGAATTCTCCTGATAGGATTATTGGGATTTATTATCCAAATGATTGAAGTTATTGTATTCAAATAATAAATAATGAATGAGAAACAAAAAAGAAAAAAGTTTTAGGTGAATAATAAATGGATGAACAACAAACGAATGAAGCACATATTTATGCATTACGAACAACAGCGAACAGAGAAGACCAGGTAATAGATTTTATCACAAATAATGTCACAAAAAAAGGAATGAATGTGTTTGCAATAATCAGGCCTCATGGCATGCGCGGTTATATTTTTATGGAAGCAGCATCACGTTCAGATGCAGAGCAGGCATGTTTTAATGTGCCGTATGCAAGAGGTATTTTAGCAGATGAAATCCAGTACAAAGAAATTGAACATATGCTCGAGCAAGTAAAGCAAGTAATTAACATTGAGAAGGGCGACATTGTGGAGCTAATCAGTGGTCCGTTCAAGCGTGAAAAAGCAAAGATCACAAGAATTGATAAGACGAAAGAAGAAGTTGTTGTTGAATTGCTGGAAGTAGCTGTTCCGATTCCAATTACAATCAAATTGGATGCTGTTAAAGTCATCAGAAGAGAAACAGAAGATCAGAGCGGTAGTGCAGAAAAGGCAAAGGCAGAAGCAGCATTAGACGATGATGATATGTAATTTTTTGTATAATATTTCGATAGAATTGCCTAAACTAGCAGTAATTTCGGGGCAAATATGTCTTATTTCTTTCGAAAAAATCATAGAAGTGGCGAAGTTAGGTTAGGATGCTTAGTGAATCTAAAAAAAATTTGTTTGTAAGAAATTACTTCTTCGAGAAAAGATACACAATAAACACAGCAACCTTTAAATATACATACACATTTATGTGTATAAAATGTTAAGCAAGAAAGATATCATCGT
>JAHFMP010000144.1 GCA_023267795.1 Candidatus Woesearchaeota archaeon
AATGTGTCTGGTGTTATTTCTCCACTGACTAGTTTTTCTCCAAGGCCAAAACATGCCTCAATAATCATTTCCTCATGTGATTTGTTAATAGGATTCATGGTAAACATAACGCCAGCTTTGTCTGCATTGACCATTTTTTGAATAACGACACTTAAGAATGCCTGATCATGCTTAAACTTATTTTTTTCTCTGTAATAAATTGCTCTCGCATTGAATAATGAAGCCCAACATTTTTTCACAGCACCAATCACTTCTTGATTTCCTTCAACGTTGAGAAATGTATCTTGTTGCCCTGCAAAACTTGCTTCATCCAAATCTTCTGTTGTTGCAGAGCTTCTCACTGCAACTTTTCCTCCTAATTTTTCATAGTTTACTTGAATTGCATTCTCAATTTCTGTTGGAATGTTGATATCAAGAATCTGTGATTTGATAATGTTTGCAACTGTTTCCAGCTCCTCTAAATTCTCAATATCTCTTTTCTCTAAGTGCTTTAGAATGATATCCTGATGTGCTTTGAGCACTTCTTTGTATGCTGCAACAGTAATGCAAAATCCGTTAGGTACAGGCATGATACTCATCATTTCTCCAAGAGAGGATCCTTTGCCACCTACTATTGGTGTGTCTTTCTTGTTTACCTCTTCAAACCAGAGAATGTGCTTTTTTTCTTTCATTTTTGTTCTTTATTTCTTTGTCTTTTTATTGTTTTGTTTCTTTTTTTGCATTTTCTCTTATTGCTTCAAAATCTTCAGATATCCTTCTGTTGCATTTACTTCAACCAGCATGCCATCTTTTAACACTCGTGTTGCTTTCTTGGTTGAGATAATGCATGGTTTTTTTAATTCTCGACTAATGATTGCTGCATGACAGGTGAGACCTCCTTCGTCTGTGACAATTGCTGCTGCTTTCTTCATCGCAGGAACAAACTCTGGCTGTGTCATGCATGCAACAAGAATCTCTCCTTCTTTGAACTTTGCAACTTCCTGAATTCCTCTGCAGACTTTGACTATTCCTTTTGCATAGCCCTGCGATGCACAATTTCCTTTGAGTATTTCTTCTGTTTCATGCTGCTGTGTTTTGTTAAGTTCATGAATAATTTCTGCTGCTTCTTTTCCTGTGAGAATGTATTGTTCTCCTGGATGATAAGTTATGAAAATACTTTCTTTATGCCGTTTTTCTAACATTTCTTTTGTGATATGTTTCAAATCTTTTTCATTGATTTCATAATCTGAAATGTATCGCATCAGTTCAGGGGAGATGTTTTTTTCTTTTCCAAATCTGCTTAAGAACTGATCTATGAAATGATTTGCGTGAGTGATCACTTCTTTTCTCACATCATGAATGATTCCCATCGCATCGTTGATTACAATAAGTTGCCTTAGTTCTTCACTCCAATTATAGTTCTTGTATGTTTCTTTCTTTCTTTGTGGAAGTGTCACAAATTGGTGTTCGATTGCTTCTAATTCTTCTTTTGGGTTTGGATGTTTTTTGCACACTTCTGCTACTTCGTGAATAAAATGTTCTACTGGAAGTATTTTTGCAGCTGCGTATGCATTGCTCATCCAGAAATATTTTTTCTGATATACTTCTATCTTCTTGAGAATTTCTTTTCCTTGCTCTGTTTTTTGCACTTCTTTTTCAATTTCTCGTGTTTCTTTTTTTGTGAAAATATCTGTGAGATTCTTGGTTTTTATTTCTACTGCAATTTGGAGTAGTTGGATTTGATGTTTTCCAATAAATGAAGGATTTACTGCTCCACAAAGAAGTGTTTGCACTTTTTCTATTTCATTTAATTTTCCTTGCTTTTCTAGTTCTTGTTTTATTTTATTTCTGATTAGTTCTTCTGTCGGATAGGTAAAGCATTCAATAATTAATGACACTGCGATAGCAAGCCTGTAGGATCGCATAAATTCATGGTAGAGTTTTATTGCATCTTGATAGGAGAGCGTTTTAATATTTATTTGTTCAATTTTTTTGACTACTTTTTCATGCGCTTCTCGTAATTCTTTGTCTTTTTGCACGAGCCATCCTGGATACTTTGGATCTTTTTTTGTTTTTTCTAAAATGATTTTAAGTCCATCTTCCAGATCTTTCCAATCATACAAATAGTAACACTTGTCTTTGTCATAGAATTCAACGATAATTTGATAGCCATAGCCAAGAATTTCATGGCCTTCTTCCACATTTCCTCTTGTTGGGCCACTCAAAAGTCCAGGTGTTCCATTAAATCCTTGAAAATACCAGCGCTTTTTGAGTAGTGCTAGTTTTTGTTCTTTAGAGAGATGTGTCTTGATCATTATCTTCTGAATTATTGGATAATATTTATAAACTTGCTGTAATAGATATTACTACATGTTTGAACAACTCATGGAGCTTGGATTTTCGACGAGTGAAGCAAAGGTCTATGTTGCGCTTGTGAAGCTCGGTAGTGGCACAACAAGTGATATTACTAAAGAATCTGGTGTACATCGTGTCAATACATATGAAATTATGGATAAGCTCGTCAATAAGGGTCTTGTGAGTTCCATTCGTAAAGGATCAAAAACAATCTATAGTGTTGGAGATCCGAATAATCTTCTTCGCTTTGTACAACAGAAAGAAGAAATTGCAAAACAGCTTGTTCCTGAACTCCATGGCTTGTACAATATTAAAAAACAGCAGGAAGAAGTCTTTTATTTTACAGGTCCTGAAGGAGTGATTACTGCGTATTACATGATGCTT
>JAHFMP010000017.1 GCA_023267795.1 Candidatus Woesearchaeota archaeon
CTAAATGATTTTGAAAAGAAAAATAGTCTTCATCATAAAATAAATGGAACAGAATCGATGTCTCCGTATGGTATTCTCACAATGGATATGCTTATCACGTGGAACCAACCTGATTTTGATGGTGATGTTCTCTTTATTCCAAAGCAGCATGCAGATCGTGCTCGCACAAAACACAGCTTAGAAGGAAGTGGTGGCGAAACAGCAGATGCGAAAATCCGTTATCGTGTTGTTGTTGATTGCATTTCTCCTAGAGATAGTATACCTGTTCCTCATTATGCCTTAAATTACATAACATGTGAAATAGGAGAAAGACTTGAAGGAATGCTTCAAACAAAGGTTTTCCATCATGAGAGGGAAAATTAAAATGGTCGATAAAAGAATCCAAACAATCATCTTTGACTATGGTGGAGTTCATTCGTATGCAGCGAATTCATTGCCTGTTCTTGCGAGAGATTATATTTCAGTGAGAGTGAGGTAATGACAGAAACAGGAGAGGTCAAAGTTATTGGACGTGAATTCGGAAAATCAGTAGAAGCGTATGAGAAAGGACGACAGAGGTATCCTCATAAAATAATAAATTATATTGATGAGCTTATGGATTATATTGATGAAGACGATTATTCAGAATCTGACGTTGATAAAAAATCAGACGCACTTTTTTGTCCTGGTATTGAAACTATCTTAGACATTGGCTGTGGTACTGGAATAGCAACACGACAACTTGCGGAAATGCTCACGACTAGAAATACAGAGCTGGGATACGACAATGATCTTGCAATTTATGGGTGCGATGTTGATCCAAAAATGATTGAAGCTGCTCGCAAACATAATACTGATAAAATTACTATTCCTTACATTCTTGCATCGCCACAAAATATGCTCTTTCCAGATTATATGTTTGATGGAGTAACAGCCTTTAGTGCTTTTCATTGGTTTTATGATAATAAGTCTATTGAAGGGATTAAGCGCGTTCTGAAACGAGGGGGAGTGTTTATAATAGTCCATAGGGATAGAAATAGAGAAACTAACGGATATGAATATGAAGCTCTTATTGAAGAAGTAATGGGCACTTCACTTCCTGATGAAGCAAAGATGAGCTTTGTAAATGCGCAGTATCATCCAACACATATAGTTATCAACGCTGGGTTTCGTAACACAACATATAAAAAATTACGTACATCGCAAATACATTCTGTTGAAGAAGAAGTTACACGAATGCTATCTATGAGCATATGGTCTGCAACACCTGATGATGTGAAGCAAAAAGCGTTGGAAATTTTTGAAAAACGTTTACGAACATCTTCATTTGATGGATACGTACAGAGAACGTTAGAATGGGATATAGTAAGTGGAAGAAAATGATAACACACATAACTTTTGACAGACATGGCGTTGCAGAAGAATGCGATTTAGAGCGAGCACTTCAATTAGGAAGTCAAGTTTGGGGAGATTTTACAGAAGCGCAATTTCGAAGAATGAATGTTGCAAAAGTCGGCGAAGTAAGTTATAAGAAATTATTTCAGGTTGCAAAAATAGTCAGGCACCATATCAATGACTTTTGTTTTATCATAATTTTACCACACGACATATTTCAAATTATTGATATGCTTAAAATCCTTTCCATTTTCTGTGACTAAGATTGCATTATGTGCAATACAAATAGCTGCAATCATGAGATCAAACTCTTCTGTCTTTTTCCTAAAAAGTTCACCGAAAACTTTATATAGGAATGTATATTAACGTATAAGAATGAAGATGCTTGTCTTTGATGCAGATGGTCTTATTAAGATTGTCCATTCAGGAATCTTCAACTCCATTCCACACACTATCATTATTTCAGAGCAAGTGTATACTGAAACAGTTGTTCAGGGAAAAGAAGGACTTTATTCAGATGCTTTTGAAATTGAACAGCTCATCCAAAAAAAGAAAATAGTTGTGAAAAAAATAGAAATACAAGAAGATATTCAAGGTTTGGGCAAAGGAGAGCTTAGCACGTATGCTTTATTCAAAAAAAATAATGCGCATGCAATTATCAGTGATGATCGAAGATTTTTGCATTTTTTAGAACAGGAATTAATTCCATTCATTGTTCCCACTGAAATCATTGTGCAACTTGTGAAGAAAAAGTACATTACGAAGGCAGTAGCACTTATTGCACTTGAACAACTACAAACAAAAGTCACAAAACATCATTATGAAAGTGCAATTACAGCACTTGGAGGAAAACCATGACAACAACAGCATATCCATTACGAATTCCAGAGGAGATATTATCTATTTCCAAACTTCGAGCAAAAGAAGAACATCTCGATCAAGCAACAGCACTTCGCCAATTTTTGCATACAGGGGTGGAGGAATATCTGCTTCACCTCGTAGCAGATGGAAGAATAAGCATTGGAAAGGCAGCTGAACTTCTTCATCGTTCTCTTTATGATCTCGAGCGAACTGCAAAAAAATATGGGATAGAACTTGGCGCAACTGCAGAACAAATAAACAAAAGCAGAAAAAATGCTGATAAAGTATTCTAACCTTTTTGTTTTCTTCTCTTTTTTTTCTCAATACTCACTCAAACTCTTCTGCCTTTTTCCAGATATAAGATCATCAAAATTTTGATTAAAAAAAACAAGAATTGAATCTGCAATTGGCTTCAACTGCTTCTCAATATAATGATCGTAATCAATCTTTGATTTCAACTTTTGCAGAGGCTCTGGACCATTGGCAGTAATATAATATTCAATAATGTTGGACTCAATCTTATCCAACATTCGTGCTGCTTTCACATGCGGCGGAGTTGTTTTTGTATAGCTTTCCAAATCTTTACTCATTGATTTTTTGTAGATCAAAAGCTTGTCATGCTTTCCTGCCTTGACTTCCTCAACAAATTTCTTAATGTAACTCGTAACTTCCTCTTCTGCAAATATTTTCTTCAATAGTGTAGTCTGAAACTGCTTTGCGCACTCTGTCCAGTCTCTACGTACTGTTTCTAAGCCAACAATATCAAGCTTTTCTTCATTACCGTCGGTGAGGATGCCAGCATACCGCTTCTTTGCACCAACATCTGTTCCTCTGATTTTTGGCATAATGAATTTACGATAGACTTTTTCAAACTGAAGCTCTAAATAGGATTTACGATTGCATTGTTCCTTCACTTTTTTTTGGAAATATTCATTAATATGTTTTGCAACATCTTTGCCAATTGTACTTGATTTTTCATATGTTTTTGTATTTGTTTCAATAAAAATACTATCAGTGTCACCATATATTACCCTATGATTCAGCTTCTCTACTTCTTTTGCTGTCTCCTTCACAATCTCCTGACCCCAACCTGTAATTGCTCCTGCCATCTCATGGCTAAAGAACCTGCACATAGGACTTGCCAAAACGCCGTAGATCGAATTCATCATAATCTTAATTGCATAACTCGCCACTGCGTCCTTTCTTTTTTTTACATAATCCCGCTGCTCCCACAAGCGCTGAATCAACAAAGGAAGAATTCCGTCTTCATTGCGAAATCTTGCACCATTCGATGCAACAATTGTTCCATCTTTTTGAAACGACAGAGGATCAACATTGAATGTTCTGATGATACTTGGATACAGACTTTTGAAATCACAGACAATAATATAATCATAGATACCAGGAATAGATTCTCTTACAAAACCTCCTTTAATCCTTTCTTCTGTTTCGCTGTATAATGAAGAATTGCAAACATACCCCCGCTTTTTTGTTTCTCTGATATACAAAGAATCTAAAGAAGCAATAGATGCACTGACTCTGTCGATCTGCATGCCTGTCAGCATGGAGCGCGTCATGACAAGAGTAATAAGATCTTTTGCTTCTAAAATTTCCAGAACCAGCTCTGCATCCTTCGCATTATATTTCACCAAAGTTTCTGGATCTTTCAAAAACATTTCTTCTATGATTGTTCCTTTGCCTTTTGCCTTGCCATCTGCATCTTTTTCAGTAAAATCAAGTGCTTTCTTTTTTCCAAGAATCATTTTTGCTGCTGTATCTAATTTGTAATCATCAAGCTTAATAAAGGAATTTTTCAGCAGGGCAATACCATCAAGCACTTGTCTGCCAACAATCGAAACACTTGATTCTTTAAAAAACTGCGATTCTATTCTTACTTTTGTTTCTTCTCCTGTACGGCCAATGATGAACGGAATTTGATAGTGCTTACAGCGATCACGAAGAATCCTAAAATCAAAATCAACGACATTCCAACCAGTTATAATGTCTGGATCAATGTTTCTTATTTTTTCTATCAGTGCAGCAAGCATTTCTTTTTCTGTTGCATAGCTTTCTGTATGTGAAACATTGATTGCTCTTTTTGCAACAATAAAATTCTGTTTGATTGTTTTTTCTTCATCATACTTTTTTCCATATAAAGCAATTGCGTAAATAGAATCTCCTTTCATACTTGTTTCAATATCTATAGAAAGGACAGTGAGTTTCGGATGCTCTACTATTGCTGTCTTTATTATTGGTTCCATGTATATGCGATCCACATAAGAATCTTCTGTGTATTGCCCATCTATTTCTATGCAGCCAAGAATATTTTTGTCAATGATTGTTCTATACACAAAACGAATATCTGCTTCATAGCAGACAATATTGTGCTTTTCGAGTTCTTTTCTCAGCGTAGGAACTGTAGGCGGAACATCAACAAGTACTTTCACAACAGCATGCTCTTTGAAATCTTTCATATCACTTTCTTCAATATCAAATTTTATTTTTGCTTTTGCTGCAATCTCTTCTGCTTTTTTTTTGTCTGCTTTATTTATGAAAAAATATGGCCTTGTTTCATTTATTGTGAGAAATGATTCACCATTTTCCAATCTTCCAAAAAAATAGAGATATGCCTTGTTGTTTTTAATTCTATATGTTGGATCAATAATGAAGCCTTTAATTGCAAACATTAGATTTTTAGAAGTGTTGTGGTTTTTATAGTTTCTTGAAACTTTTCAACCACTCCATACAAAAATTTAAATACAACAAAGTGAAAGAAAAAATTATGAATTGCAACAAAATTCGAAAACTTATCTTCATTGCTTTCCTCATTATACTTATTTCTTTCTCTTCCTGCAAGAAAAAGCAAGAAGTTGAAGACACAACAGAAACACAAGAAGAGACAGAAACAACAGAGGTTTTTGATGCTATTTTAGATGAAACTGCCGCAACAACTTCTGAAAGCAAAACCACAGATACTGAAATGCAAAGTGAAGAATTGCCATTAGAACAAGACGCAGAAGATGATGAAGAAACTTATGCTGATCCTTCCTGCGGCGATGGTATCTGCACATATTATGAAACATACAGCAGCTGCCCTGATGATTGTGAAAAACTTGAAGAAATCACACTGAATGATTATCCTGGCTTCTTAGAAAATGGAACAATTCTTGTTGTTGGAAACAGTGCATCCTCCACAGATGTGATTACTGCAACACTGATTAATACTTATCTTCTAACACAAGGAATATCAGCAGAAACAAAGCTTTCAGGAGAAGTAAGTGATTATGAAACAACTGATCTTATTCTAATTGGAAATCCATGCGACAACAGCGTCATTGCAAATATTCTTCATTATACATCAAAAACATGTCGAGTAATTATAACAGAACAAAATAATGCTGTAATCAAACTCCTTGTCCAAGATAAAAATGAAATTATAATTATTACTGGATATGATGCAAAAGATACAAAGATTGCAAGTGCAATGCTCACTGACACTACTACCTACAACCTCAATGGAGCAGAAGAATGGATTAATCTTGCAAACTATGAGATTAATTTGTATTTCTCGAAGAATTAGTTTTGAAAAATATGACAAAAGCAAACTATATAAAGGTATTTCTTCTGTAAATATTGTGTCTTTGTTAAAGAGGTGGATAGTTGGTTGAGTTGAGTCTTATTGAAAATTTTGGTGTTGCACTTCTTCTTGGCCTCATTGTCGGTTTAGAAAGAGAATTCCAGCATCAAAAAGAAAAAGCAACTGATTTTGCAGGAATACGAACGTTTATTCTCATTTCTCTTTTTGGATGGATTATCGGATTTCTCTCGTATCAAGAAAATTTTTACTCTCTTCTCCTTATCGGGATTGCTGGAATGATTCTTTTCACCATAGCTGCATATCTTGCTGTTGTCTGGCGAGGAAAAGGAATTGGTGCAACAAGTGAACTCAGCGCAATGATTGTTTTTCTTTTAGGAATTCTCGTTGCATTGGGTTATATTCTAGTACCAGTCATTATTGCAATAGTAATGACTACTATTCTTTCCTACAAATATTATCTTCATCGCTTTGCACGGCAGCTTGAACTTGAAGAAGTTCATGCTGGCTTGAAATTAGGGATTATCTCTCTTGTTGTTCTTCCACTGCTCCCAAATATTGCATACTCTCCAACTGACATTCCTATTATCAGAGATATGATTAGTTTTTTTCCTGCTGTATACGATCTTCTTGCAGCAACGCAGGTTTTTAATCCTTTCAAAATCTGGCTCATGGTTGTTTTTATTTGTGCACTTTCTACTGTTGGTTACATACTGATTAAAGTCATTGGCGTGAAAAAGGGAATTGGACTTACTGGTGCAATAGGAGGACTAGTTTCATCCACTGCTGTTACTAGTGCTCTCTCTGAAAGTTCAAAAAAAAGTAAATGGCACTATACTTTTGCATTTGGCGTTATTATTGCATGGACAGTCATGTTCTTCAGGGTTTTGTTTGTTACTTCTGTTCTTAACAAAGAAGTCTTTTCATCGCTCTTTGTAACACTTGGCCTTATGGCGTTTGCTTCTGCCAGCTGTGCTGTATATTTATCGTATCAACAAACTCCACAAGGTAAAAAACCAAAAACTGTTGTTGCATTTAATAGCCCTTTTGCCATGCTTCCAGCACTTAAGATCGGTTTTTTCTTTGTTTTTGTCCTATTTATTTCTAAATTGTTACAAGCGCTGTTCGGAAACTCAGGAATTTATTTTGCAAGTGTGTTGACAGGATTTGCTGATGTTGATGCAATAACCATATCTATGGTGACACTTGCTTCAACTGGAGAAGTTTCTCTTTCTATCGCAGTTACAGCAATTACTCTTGCTGTTGCAAGCAATACAATCGCAAAAGCAGGAATTGCGTATTTATTCGGCGGCAAAGAATTTGCAAAAAAAATATTTATTTGTACCGGCATTATTTTAGCAGTCGGATTGCTGTCTGTGATGTTTTTATGAGGTCGAGTAATTTATTTTGGCCGAGTGGTAGACTTAATCTTCTAAACGAAAAATTTATATATTTATTAGTTATATTTACTAGTATGGGTATAGCTAAAGTAACTAGAAATTATCAAGTAACAATTCCGAAAGATGTACGACGCATACATGAAATTAAGATAGGAGATACTGTTTTATTTGCAATTGAAGGAGAGAAAATCCATTTTATGAATATGGACAGAGACAAAATATTTGCGGAAATTGCAGGTTCATGGAAGGATAGTATTCGTGGAAGCAGTGTTGTATATGTCAAAGAGCTTCGTTCTGACTGGTCTAAGAGAACAAAAAGGATGGGATTATGAAAGTAGTGGATACAGATATATTTATTGATTTTTTTCGAGGATTTCCTGACGCTCTTCCGTATCTGCAACAGCATGCTGACCAGATTACCTTTTCTGCGGTGACAGAAGGTGAGCTTCTCTCTGGATCGATCTGCAATGATAGCAAAGAAAGAGAAAAAGTATTTCATCTCCTCTCTCAGTTTGAAAAAATACCCGTCGATAATCCACTCATTCAAATCGCAGCAGACATACGAAGAACCTACAATCTTGAACTTCCAGATGCAATTGTTGCTGCATCTGCACTTGTCACACAGTCTGTATTAATCACAAGGAATACACGGGATTTTCAAAAAATACCAAACTTGCAATTGGAGAAACCATATTGAATCTTATTATTTCATTTTCTTCTGCAAATAAATCTTTTTCCCCAATTCTTTAAACCCGCTGCTTTCATATAATTTTCTCGCGGGAATATTTTCTTCTCGCACTGCAAGCTCGATAAGATGAAGCCCTCTTTTTTTGCACTCACTCTCTGCATATGCCAAAAACTGTTTTGCAATCCCTTGCCTACGGGAGTCTGGAAGAATATACACCCTTTCCACATACAAGAATTCTCTTCCTGCCCGCTTCTTGTGCATGATGTCCATCTTTCCAATTATTTTTCCCTCTTGTTCGCAGGCAATAATGAGATTTTTAGTTTCTTGGAAATTTTTGAGAGTGCTTGGTGTATCCATTCCCCAGTTTTCTGTTTTATGAAAAGAAATAATATCCAGATAGTCTTTCTCTGTTGCTTCGCGGAATATTATGTTCATTCTAGTATCAACTTTGGAAATTTTTCAAAAATATTTTTTCAGATTAATCAAGATGTTCATTCACTGCAGGTTTTAAAGAATCATACCTATTTTTGCTTAATACAGAGATGCTGATATTGCCATTATTATTTAAAAGTTGTTTTTTAATTTTGAGAGTACCAAAAATAACAGCACCAATACGGACTGTGGTAGATAACGAATGATATTATTTTAATTTATCATTCTTAAATTTATTTTTATTGAGAGAAAAATAATCAGTAGATTTTTGATAATGTAGAAGAAAGAACTAATTTTTATCATTCGTTTCCTATACCAGTTCGATTTATATATGTTACCACAGTTACGATGGAACAGTGGTAAAATTTAAAAAGAGATAATGATTACAGAGGGGATGAAAGAAATAAATGCTGAAGAGCTTCTTGAAGCAGTATTGCCCACGATTCTTCTGTATAGCGAGTATGTCCAAGCAATGCAGCCAGTGGCAAGAGTAGCGCTAAAAGGAGACGAAAGTGAAAACCTTGCATTACGGGTATTGACAGATGCAGACCTTATCTTTCAAGAGGGAATTGCGAGGGAGCTTCTAAAGATACAAAAAGAAAAAGGATTAGGAATAGTATTTCTGCCAGAAGAAGAGTCCCCATATAATAATCACTTTCCAAAAGAAGGAAGAATAAAGTTTGGTCTCGATCCCATTGATGGAACGCTCGTCTATGCAAATGGACACAAAACATTCTGTCATGTTGCATCTGTGTTTCAAGACGATAGATTAGAAGGTGCACTGGTTCATACCCCTATAGATCGAAGAATCTATTGTAGAACAAAAAACGAAACAAAGTTGTTGAAATATAAAAATGGAATGATAAAAAGGCAAAGATTCTGTATTTCAGAAGGAAATAATATAGCATTAAGTCTTGATGTTCCAGAAGACGTGGAAAAAGAATTAAGAGATCATGGTATAAATGTAATGCTTTTTGGAACAGAAAGAATAGGCGAAGAAATAGAAATAAATAGCATATTTCGTGGAGAGATTGGGGCGTTCTTCAAACATCACGCAGCATATGTGGACTGGGGACCATTAGGATTTATAGCAGAAGGATCTAGCGCAAAAGTAACTGATTTTCAAGGAAATAAGATAGAACATAAATATTGGAGAAGAAGTAATATTCCGGAAGGAACAATCCCTTCAATTATTGTCACAACAAACCCATGGATGCATGAGAAACTAGTAGAAACATTAGGAAGGTATTATGTTAAATGAGAAAAGAATATCCCCAACAATTCTTACAACAAATTCTGAAGCGATATCCAAATAAAGGGCAAATCAAGAATTATTTTCTGTTCACTTCTGGATTTGAAAATTCAAATTACTATGTCAAGACAGAAAAAGAAGAATGCGTTATTAAAATATTTGACGGCATAAGCATGAAGAAAGAAAACATTCTATTTGAGATTGAGTTGATGATATTTTGTTCAAAAAATGAAATAAAAACACCAAAACTATTCTCAACAGTAGAAGAAAAGTGGTATGTAGAGCAAGAGGGAAAAATAGCAATTGTAATGGAATACATCGCAGCAGAAAATTGTTTTAAGAAAACAATATCCGACAAGGTAATTGAACAAGTTGGAGAGCAAGCAGGAAAGATGGATGTTTTGCTAAAAGAGTTTGAAGGGCGGATTGCACCAAGAAAAGAGTATGAGTGGGACATGCAGCATTTTCTTGAACTAGAGAAGGCAATTTTGCTACTCCCAAAAGAGTTTGACAGAAAACTGTTTCATAAGATATTTGAAGAATTTAGGGAGATAAAGCCGCAGTTTGATGCATTGCCAAAAACAATAATCCATAATGACATTGCAGCGCATAACATCCTTGCAGATGATTCTTTGAGAGCAATCATAGATTTTAGTGATACCGCAGTAAGTTGCTACGTCCAAAATATAGCAGTATTTTTGTGTCAAACTGTTTTTAGTTATAACTGGAATCAGAGACAGGGAAGAATTTTTTTAGAAGCATATGAAAAGCAAAATCCACTTACAAATGAAGTGCATGCGCTTCTCTACAATCTCATTTGTGTGCGATATGGAACAATAATCATAGAGTTTAATAGATGGAATACTACGTATGGTGAAGATCCGCAAAGGAGTGAATACATTGCAGATAATTATAATTTTTTGAAGCGATTCTTAGCAATGGGAAAAGAAACATTTGAAAGAAGTATAGGGCTATTATGAAACCCTCATCGAAAATAGAAAACCCTTAAATACATCTAAATCAATGAAAGAATAATGAAACCGAATCCCAGAA
>JAHFMP010000018.1 GCA_023267795.1 Candidatus Woesearchaeota archaeon
AAATAGATTCAATATTGTCTTTTTGTATTAGAGAAACAAAACAGTTTGCAAGCGATTTTGTTCTGTATATGTCTCCTGCACCTGCAATGACCCTACCGCCGGGAACAAAATAGCCTTTATAGAGAATGTTATAAAAACGTTTTGCCCAATATTCCTGCTGTTCTTCTGTTGTTTCCACTGCACCTAAAAATGCTGCGAGTCTTCCAAATACATGTTCTGGCCTATGTTCAATACACTGTCCATCAAGATCTTTGAGATAATATTTGTTTTCGTAAATGCTTTCTGCAAGCTCATTTCCTGATAAATAATCATCCTTCAAGCGAAAAGGCACTTTTTGATCTTGCTGCCATTCCCTTATTTTATAGAACAAACGCTTGTATGCATCCACCTGCTGATGCGGCACTAAAGAAAATAACTTGGATTTATACCCAAACATTGCATCAATTGCAGGATCTGCACTTTTTGCACTTTCACGCAATTTTGTTCTTTCTGCCCTGTAAATAATAAATGCCTTTGCTGTACTTGCATGGCCTGTTTCAATCAACACTTTCTCAATCGTATCCTGAATTTCTTCTACAGTAGGAATTTGCCCTTCATACTTTTGATTGAGGATATTCATTACATTTTCTGACAACATTTTTGCCTGATAAATATCAGAACCGCCTACAGACTGAGCTGCCTTAAAGATTGCCTGCGTAATTTTCGCTTTATCAAATACAACAATTTCTCCAGATCTCTTTTGTACCTTTTCCATAAAAAATCCCTTTTTTATTTTTTCTTTTCTCGAGAGAAAATTTTCATTTCCGACTAAAGAAATTTTTATTTTTGAAATATATAAAAGTTTTGTATTTTATGACATTATATTTATTTAGTGACCATCGTCCTCTTCGCGCTTTCTGTTAATTGCCAGGCTTTCTCTCCGTCACTTGCCTTTGCTATACTCACAATTGCATTTTTTTTCTTGAGATTTGCAATAACACCATTACATTTGTTGATCTCCAGATGAATGTCTGTCGCAATTTGTTTTAATGTCATTTGCTCATGCCTTGCTACTGAGCGAAGCACATTTTGTTCTGCAAGCGTAAACTCTTTATCAAATGTTTGCGTTACTTTATTTAGCTCTGGAAGCAAAATGCCATGCTGCTCTGCAACTGCAGCTTTTGTAGGTGTTTTTTGCTCTGCTCGCTGCTTTTGTTTTGCTGCAACCTGTTCCTGTTTTCCTGCAGGTTTTTTTTCTAGTTTTTCCATTTCTCCAACATAACCATCAACATTTATGTTATTCACACTCAATATCTCCTTTGCAGCAGGAAATGTTACTTTATACTCTTCTTTATGCGCAATAGGATTGTTCTCATGGAATCGCCGCCAATGAAAATCAAAGATCATATCTGTAAATTCCAATAGACGGCGAACATTGCCATCTGCAATTCTCACAAGAAAGTCTACTGCTTGTGGACTTATGCACTCATAATAATTTATATTGGTATTTTGATTGCACAATCTTTGCTCCAAAACTTTTGTCATTGTTTCATCATCCAAAGGATCCAAATGAATGATACGATTGCCAAGCCTATCCCGAAAAGAACCTGGAACATTTTTCAGCTGCTCACTAATTTGCGCAAGAACAATGCTTTTGATCTGGCGCTCATTCGGATTTTCCCAACGGCTTCGTGCTTCAAGAATTAATCTGGGATCTGTTGCCTGAAATTCATCAACAATCAACACTGCTTTTTTTGTTGGCAATTCCCGCAACCGTATTCTGTCAAAAAAGGTTCTTTTCCCCCTGAGTTCTTCTGTAAGATCAAAATTTTTTGGCAATGCATCTGCATCCAAATACAAAAAAGTATGGTCAGGCATACGCCCCTGGACTCTTTTAAGCAATGATGTTTTGCCAGCTCCTGTCAAACCATGCAAAAAACAGAGTTCCTCTTTCAGAATAAAGTTTTTCAACAGCTCTTCTTTTTCTTCCATGCCAATAAGATTTGGGTTTGGCCGTGAATCTAAAGGATTTTCTGAAAACTGTAATTGTTTAAACCAGGGAAGCATTGCTTTTTTTTGTGATTTCTTCTATTTATATGTTACGATCTACAAAGCCATATCTACAAAGCCCTATACACAAATCCATTTGCTTCTGCTTCTTGCTTTGAGAATGCCCTCTTCACATCAATCAAAATAGGTGTTCGAAGCTTTGTTTTGAGAAAATCCAATGTAACAGAAGAAAACTGGTCATGCCTGTTAATGAAAATCACTGCATCACACAATGAAATATCTTCAAGAGAAACATTTTTGACACCAAATTTTTCCTCAACTGCTCTGCTCTCCACATTTGGTTCACACGCAACAACAGTGATTCCGAATTTCTGCAAAAAACCGATGACATCACCTGCTCTGGTATTTCTAAGATCTGTCACATTTTCTTTAAATGTTAAACCGAGCAATACAACTGTACATTGATTCAACACTTTTCCTGCCTTTGTTAATTCTTTTAAACAAAGGTCTGCAACATGTCGAGCCATATAATCATTGACTTCCCTTCCTGATAAAATAATCTTTGGATGATAGCCATGCTCTGCTGCCTGAAAGGCCAGATAGTAAGGATCAACTCCGATACAATGGCCACCAACCAATCCTGGAAAATATTTGTGAAAATTCCATTTAGTTCCAGCTGCATCCAACACTTCTTTTGTATCAATATTTAATTTATCAAAAATTAATGCAATTTCATTGATAAAGGCAATATTTATGTCCCGTTGAACATTCTCCACAATTTTTGCTGCTTCTGCTACTTTTATTGAAGGAGCTTTATAGACTCCTGCTTTTACTATTTTTTCATACAGTGCTGCAACTTTTTCAAGCGTCTCATGATTATTGCCAGAAACAATCTTCACCACATTGTCCAAACGATGCTTTTCGTCTCCTGGATTTATTCTTTCTGGACTATACCCCAAAGAGAAATCTCCACTGCTCAATCGCATCCCAGATTCTTTTTCAAGAATAGGAAGGCATATTTCTTCAGTCACTCCTGGATATACTGTACTCTCATAAATAATTGTCACTCCTTTTGTCATGTACTTTCCTACGATGACTGAAGCAGCTTTCAAAGGATTGAGATCAGGATGTTTTGCTTCATCCACTGGTGTTGGAACTGCGATAATAATGTATTGTGCTTGCCTTAGTTGTGTTGGATCTGATGTAAAAGTAATAGTTGCACTTTCAAGCTCAGCAGCAGAAACAGCTTTTGTTTCATCACTTCTTTGCTGCAGTTGTTGAATCCTCTTTTCACTGATATCAAACCCAATAACTTCATAGTGCTTCGCAAATGCAACTGCTAATGGAAGCCCTACATAACCAAGACCAATAATTGCTATTGTTTGTTTCATGAGACATTCCACTTCATCTTATACACCTTAACCCAACTTGTTTCGATATGAACTTCATCAAACACTTTCTCGAAATCAGGAGCATTATAACCATCCAAAAGCATTAATCGCACATACATAGAATCTGCGACCTGCTTTGGAAGATACACTGCTTTCCAATATCCAGCACGCTGATACGTGATAAGTGTCCATGATTGTCCACTGGATGTTATGTTCTGGTGCATATACTGCACTGTTCCATTTTCTACAACATAGACATCATTAGCTGGTACTTGTCCTGATACCAGTAATGATGTAAAATTCACAAACACATTTTTGTTCTGGATACTACAATACACCCCAGATTGAGAACCAAGACAGCCATTCTCTTCAATATCTGTGTATGGAAATTTTGGATCAGGCTGCTGCGTCTCGAAATTCCATGCTGCGAAATATTCCACTGCTGAAAAACGTGGCATGAGGTCATCAATGACAACCACGTATGTTTCTGTTTTTGATTTAGCACAAAATATTGTGTTCAAAATATAAGTAGCATAACTTGGAGTGTCAGATTCCACTGTTAATTTGTCGTTTTCTTCAACATATATACTGCTATTAATATACTCAGTTTGTTCATTTTTATTTTTTTTACTAAGAAGAGTGTGCATTATTTCAACAGACTCTGCACTTGTATTTGTATGTTGAAGAATGCTGTAAATCTCACTATCTCCCTTACAGTTCAAAAGAGATATCATGTTTGCTGCAATTAATGCATCATCTTCTGTATAAAAGGAAGACAACCAATATGTTGTAGGCATGTACGGCTGTGATTGCAAATGCACATCTCTTTCTGCTAATGCATTGTAAAATGTTCCCCTATCCCACCATGTACTTACAATTGCATCTGTTGTGCTTGTTTCTTTTATATAGATTGCACTGTTATAGATTGCATCATCCATGATTGGCATAATATTTGTTGTTTGTCTTATTCCAGATGACAAGGAATAGACAAATGGGAACCCGATACATACCAATACTAATATGATGAGGAGCATCTCAAATCCTTTTTTTTCATTTGTAATATGAGCACCTATTTTCTCTAATATCTTCTCTGATATCAATGCTATTCCTATTCCAAAAAGCAATGAGAGATATGGAACAAAATAAGGAAATATTCTTATTGCACGAAAACTAAGAATACCAAATACCATAAAACTAATCAAAAGATACACATATTTCACATCTGGTTTTTTGAACACAGAATATCCAACGTATAAGAGCATTCCTAAAACAACTAACAACACTGCTTTCCCACCCATATAGTTGATAAATATAATTACATCAGCTGTCTGTAACTCTTTTATCAAGAAGAATGCATCTGGCCACACCTGATTTTTTGTAAATGTGCCTACATGAAGATATTTTGCAAGGTTCTCTGGAATGATCTGCCCTATTTTATTTACAATTTGATCTTTTGCGTGAGTTCCATAATATCCTACTCCAAAAATTAGGACAACCAAAGCTATAGAAGCAAAAAATACATATTTTCTTTTTTGATTGTTTTCCAAGAGGATACTTATTTTCTTTCTGAAAACTAAAATACTATAACAGCATAAAGCAACTAATGGCAAAATAACAGAAATATACCACGCAGACCATAAATAAACAAATGCAAGTATAAGAATAGCTTCAGCCAGAGACAAGAAAATTATAATAAGATACTTGTATTTCATTTCTGTTCTCAAGCATCGAATTATAAGTAAAAATAATAAACCAGTCGTGACAATAGTAAAAAGATTTACCATGTTTGTATCCACAAAACCCAAAAGACTAAATTCCAACATAATAGGATGAATAACGAAGAAAAGTGCTGAAATAAAACCAGCATTGTCATTCCATAGTTCTTTTCCTAAAAAAAATATTATTATAGCACTGAGCAATGTAAAAAGTAAAGGGAGATAAAATATTGCTCCTGTAAATGATACATCATTGAAAAAGAGATTTGTTGCTTGATACCACCACAGCTCTATAAATGCCAATAATGTATGCCCTTCCTTCCCCTTACTCAAAGGATCTTTCCCTTGTGTCGCAATTCTATAGAAGAAATAAGGATCAATCTCATAGAGGTATGTAGCACCCAAAGGATCTTTGTAACTCTCTTTATATTTTTTTGATAACTCATTAATAGTCACTTGATTTTGTGAGGCAGCAAGCGCTTCTCTTGTTCCCTGCAACACAAGCTCATCTTTTTTAGATTCTGAAAACGTGGGATACTGGTCGCTTATTTTCTTCACTACCTGATTTTCCAGATTCTGCTCCACTACAGATTCAGCCCATGTCTCAGTGATTGGCATGCTTGCAATATAGAAGCGAAGCCCAGAAGCCACAAGACAAATAATCAAAATAAGAATAACAACCCTATATTTTTCAAGAAAATTATTTTTTGTTTCTTTTTTTTTACTCTTTTCTTTCTTACTTTCTTCATTATACTCTTGTTTTATTTTTTCTAATTTTTCTTTGTTTTTTTGCTGTATATTTTCTTGTTTTAGTTGTTTCCCAATATCCAGAAAATCTTCTTCAAACATGTTAGATGCAGTCATACTTTCCCTGTGTTATCCTTTGTTTTTAATACTTTACGCTACTTAAAGTAGAATACAAAAATGCTTAGGATCACAAATATAAACTGAAATGCAAACAACACACATACTACATTTCTCTCACTCACATTTCCTTTGATTCGCTTTATTCCATCTATTGCAACATGCTCCAGCCCATACCATTGTTCATACTGATTTTCCAGTGAACCATCTTCTCTTACTTTTGCAAAACTTTCCTTGATAAGATTTCCTCTTGCTTTTAACAGCAACTCTAAAAAGTAAGGTAAAAATAGAATAACAGCATACTTTTCAATATTTCCAAGTATTGCAATAATT
Source organism: Candidatus Woesearchaeota archaeon (assembly GCA_023267795.1). Lineage (GTDB taxonomy): Archaea > Nanobdellota > Nanobdellia > Woesearchaeales > DSVV01 > JACRPI01. The sequence goes on from JAHFMP010000018.1 coordinate 6,293, forward strand.
GCAATAAGCGCACCAACTGTGTATGTTAATGTATCTCCGGGAAATATTTTTGCAGGATATTTATTATAAAAGTAAAATGCCAATAATGCTGCACTCATACAAGCACCCATCAATGATAAGTACGTATTTCCTGTTATGTATGTCAACAATGATAATGTTAAAAGTATAAGTATCCCCATTCCTGCTTCTAAGCCGTTGTATCCTGCAATCATATTAAACCCGTTGGACGCACCCATTATTGCAATAGGAATCACAATGAGTGGATACAAAAATCCAAGCTCAATTACACCTATAAACGGAAAGTTCATTGACGTCTGACCAACATTGATAACTATTATTGGCAATGCAATAAAGAAAGTCAATACAACCTTGTAACGCGCACGCAATCCAATTTTCCATCCTAAGATATCATCCACCAATCCTATTATTGTTGCTATTAGAATTGCTGTTAATATTGCAAAAACATACAGCAAATTTTCCATGGTCTGCACTATAAATATCTTCGTCGCAATGAAAAACATGATTGAAACCATGAACCCAACAACAACACAGAGACCACCTAACTCTGCAACCATTGGCCTTTCTTTTTTATGTACATCTGGACCTGTAAGATTCGCTTTACGCGCTCTTCGTATCCAATACGGAAGAATTAAAAGCGTTATACAAAAACTCACAATAATTGACGATGCAGTTAACAAGCCAGGCATTTTGATATAGAATTCACAGCTATTTTTATGATTTGTGGTATAGTGTGCCATCCGATTCAGCAAGTGATTTCAGAGATCTCTTTTCCGCAAGAAATGAAATTGGATGGCACTGAATGTACTAATATTTATAAAGAAATCAGACCACCATCATATCCAATGCAACTCATTGACCATGACGGAAAGATATTTGGAAAGATTAATCTCCTTGATTCAATTATTGGAGTATTTCTTTTAAGTATAATCACAGCTATCTTTGTCTACACATATTTTCCACCAACTGTTAATCAACATTCTACTCTGACATTTCAAGTATATTACAAGAATTCTCCGTTGGGTGTCCTTGATCTTTTTCAAATAGGAAATGAACTTGAAGTTCATAATATTGGAGATAGAGCAATTGTCACTCATGTTAAAATTCTGTCAGACTATTTCTGTTTTGATCCTGCTTCCTTTGATGTCATTGTTACCTACAATGGAACACTTGAAGTTGGCCCTAATGGACAATATCTCTTCAACGATTTTGAAATAAGCCCTGGCAAAGAACTTCATGGACAAATTAATAGCTTCTTTGTTTATGGGATTGTGTATAGAGTTAACACCACCAATATATCTACACAGAAACTCATTACTCTATCTGTTCCTGATAACCTCCTTATCAATATAACAGGAGACATTTATGATAACTATAATCAAAAAGTTGGAACAATCCTTTCTATTGAACCTTCTAATTTTAAGGTATGGAATGTTACAGGAATGTTTATGTTGGATGTCTACAAAGATGCATTATATTTTATGGAAAAAACACCTGTGAACGTAAATACCTCCCTTGGCTTTCATACTAAGAATGGAACAATAAAAGGAATTGTCATCAGCATTGAAAATGTTACTCAAAATGAGGATGAGAACCATTAGCATATTAGAATATATAAAAAACAGCCTCCATGATTCTTGGCTTATGAAAAAGCTTTATTACAAAAACAGATCTTCTTATGAAACATCTTTTTTTCTATCATTTTTTGCAAAGATAGCTGCATTAGTTATGCCTGTTTTTTTATTTTTTGAAAAATATAAGCTCTTTGTTCTGCTTTCTCTCTGCTCCATCATTCTCACTTACTTTCTCTTACACTTGATTATGTAACTATACAAGACAATTAACCAGTGATGGAACAAAGAAAAGTTACAAAAAAGGTCAAGAACAAAACTCCAATCAGTGTTTCTACTTGTGATAGGTATTCTTTTAAGTTTATAGAGTGATGTCTTTTTTGTGTTATACCCATGTTTAATGATTACTGCAGTTGCATAATATTTTTTGACACAATCAATCACATCATTATTATAGGAACCATAAGGATAACAGAAATGATCACAATGACCAAGATTTTTATTAATTATATTTTTTGCCTGCTTTAATTCCTGCTCACAAGATTTTCTGGTCACTGTTGTGAGGATAGGATGAGAATGCGTATGAGAGCCAAATTCTGCTTGTTGTTTTTGCATCTCTTTGCATTCCTTCCACGACATAAATGCAAAATCATCACCTATTTCATTAGATGATACTGCAGCACTTTTTTTATCTACCATCCCAGTTACAAGATATATCATTACAGGAATTTTTTTTTCTTTGATAATAGGAAATAATTGTGCATAATTATTTTTATACCCATCGTCAAATGTTAATATGACCGGGTTTGCTGGAAGGTCTTTTCTTTTTTCAGTTCTCCATTCCATAAAATCACTGAATGTTATAAAAGAGTAATGCTTTTTTAGATACTCTGCCTGCCAAAGAAACTTTTTTACTGAAACATGCTTAGTATCGTAATTATCAAGAGCATTTTCCTTTGCTGTGACTCCATGATACATAAGGATTATTACTTTTTTCTTAGTAAGATAACGAATAAAAGCATATATTCCAAACCTGTCAAAAATATACGACATATTATCACGAACACTAATAAACATTTTTTCAAGAACATTAAACATATCATAAAGTCGTCAAACTTACTTTATAAATTTTTACGGAATGGACTTCAGGAAGATACATCGCAAATATCCAAAAATAAGAATCTTTAAAATGACCACACTATTTGTTCATTTATGCTCCTTTCCATCATCACAGTTACATATTACAGCAAATATGTTATTGAAACAATCGAAAATATTCGAAGAGAGTGCGGTTTTCCAGTTTCAGATTATGAAATTATTATTGTTGACAATGCATCACAACCATTAATTCAAGAGTATGCGCAAAAGAATTCGCTCATTTATATCAAGAATAAGAGAAATCTCGGTTTCGGAGCTGCAATGAATAAGGGAATCCAGCATGCAAAGGGAGAATACATTGCACTTCTCAATCCAGACATTCTTATTACAAAACAAACATTCCCCACAATTATTACTTATCTTAAGAAGAACAAAAATGTGGGAATTATTGGACCAAAACTTCTCGCAATAAACAATGCTCTTCAATACTCCTGCAAGCGATTTCCTGATATCCTTACACTTATTATCAGAAGATTTTCTTTTGTATTTCTGGTTCATTATTTTAGAAAGCGAACAGAATATTATGAAATGCACGATTATGATCATGCAACCCCTCAACACGTTGACTGGCTCAGTGGAGCATTTTTAGTTGGAAGAAAAGAGGTTTTTACAGAATTTCTTTTTGATGAACGCTTCTTTCTTTACTTTGAGGATGTTGATATATGCAGAAGAATTGGACAAAAATATGATATCATGTATTTTCCAAATGCTGTTGCAACGCACTATGCTGCGCATGGATCCAAAAAATCCGCAAAACTCTTCTTCTATCACCTAAGTTCCATGATGCAATATTTTTACAAGTATAAATAAACATATTCATATAAAGCTAGTGTTTCTTTACCCATTTTTTCCCAGGAAAATTGCTCTGCTCTTTTCTTTCCTTTTTGCACGAGATTGTCTCTTTGTCCTTTATTTTTAAGAAGTGTTTCTAGTGCACTTATGAGCTGCTTCTGATTATGTGGATCTATTAGAATAGCAGCACCTTCTGCAATCTCTTTTAATGAAGAGATATTAGATGTTATAACAGGACATCCCACAGCCATTGCTTCAAGCACTGGAAGTCCAAACCCTTCATAAAAACTTGGATAACAAAAACAAAGCGCATTTTTGTACAGCCAATACAAATAATTATCTGCGACGTAATCTGTGAATATAATATCTTCCTTTAGCCCTAGTTTTTCCACTAACGCAAATATATTTTCATACATCCAGCCCTTTTTTCCTGCAATGACAAGAGAAATATTTTTGTTTGTTTTTTTTATCTCTGCAAATGCACATATTAACCCTTCTACATTCTTCCGCGGCTCCAAAACACCAACATACAAAATATACTCTTTTTTTATCCAATATTTTTCTTTAACATTACTTTCTTTTGGTTTGCTATCTTTTTTCTTTGTATTTTTTCTTTGTTCCGTAAAACTCTTGTCAACACCTAAATAAAGCCTCCAGGTTTTTCCCGCTGCTTCAGGAATATATTTACAAATATCCTGTTTTGTACTTTCAGATATTGCAATTACTGCATCAGCTTTTTTTATGCTTCTTGGAATCATCCATCGAAAATATGTTTTTTTGACTGCAAGATGATACTGACTATGAGAGAAAAA
>JAHFMP010000019.1:0-3903 GCA_023267795.1 Candidatus Woesearchaeota archaeon
GCAGCTTGAGTCTTCAATAATTGATGTATATCTGTAAATTTTTTCTGAAGATCATTAACTGGTGTTTCTTTTTTCGTGTTTTCTACAATCATTTTTGCTTCTTCAATCTGTTCATTTATTCCAATATCAATCTCTCTTTTTTTCTCAATAAGTTGTACAACTATCCTGATTCCAGAATTGTCTTTGTTAAGTTCTTCCTTTATTTGCCTCATTCTTTCCATAAACTCTGAAAGTTTAGAAACAAGTATAGAAATATCATTATTATTATCATGAAACCCACCCAGCGAATTATTAAGTCCATTAAAAAGCTCATCAAGATGATCAATGATTTCGTTAAGTTTATTATCATTCTGCACTAAACTATTTAGTGTTCTACCTTCTCTCTGTATTATATTGTTTTCAAGTTTGAAGTCACTCATAAGAGCATTTAGTATATCTTTTACTTTTTTTTGTAATTCTTCAAAAAGTGTTTGATATTGATCAGTTTCGTGTAAAGAATTATTAGCTGCAAATCCTGCTATCAACGTCTTCAATTCTTCCAATCTATTATTTATATTATTATCTAATCTTGTTGTTAGATAGATTTCACTTTGAAGATTTTCAAATAATGATTTTTGTGCATTTACTTTTTGGAGTAGTTGATCAAGTTCTGATTTGAGTTTCTGAAATAGAGTTTTTTCTGCTTCTCCTTCTTGTTCACCAGCTTCTTCTTGCTCAGGAACAAATGGCTTTCCCAATTGTTCAAGGAGCTTTTTTGCTGCTACCAATGCATCTCCAATTGCATTTTGTGTGGCAGGATCAAATTTGTTAATGTATTTAGAAACTATTCTTACTGTTTCCTCTAATTCTTTTACAATGTTTTCAAATTGTCTTTTTTTTTCTTCTGGTGTCATTTTTATGCAGCTCTTAGGAGTTCTCTATATATTGCAGTAAAGGTTGTTTGCAGTTGAACATATAGTGCAGCAACTTGTTCGAATTGTATTCTTTCTTGTTCAGGAACATAATTATATTGGGGATTGCTTAATATTTTATTCATTCTTTCTCGTTGAATTCTGTTTCTTTCTATTATACGTGCATTTTGTATTTCTATGAGATATTGCTGAGCATCTGCTTTTTTTTGAGGACTTTGTGGCTGGCTTTCAATATTTGTTTTAAACTGATCATAAAGCCTACTCATATACTCTTGCAAGCTTCCTGCTCCGCCAACTTGTTTTCTAATAAATGCATTAATCTCTCCTCTGAGAGTTACCACTTTTTGTATGTCTTCTGGTTCTTGTTTAGCTTGCTGTGCTGTTGTGCCTGTTGCTGGTTGTTTTATGCCAAGCCTCTCTAAAGCAGCATTTGCAACAGTATCACCGCCCATTGCCATCAACAGATTAAATATGCCGAGAATAAATGCAATAATTGCGCCCCAAACCAATGGCTCTAATATTTGCATGTAAATCTTTGTTTCTGGAGAGGAATCTGCCTGAATTTGTCCAATAAGCCCAAAAATAAAAATAGTAATCAGAATATAAATAAACCCGCGAATTACTCTGCCCCAGCGTTTTGGTTTTCCATCTGCACCAGTCTCTTCAACAGGAATCCTTTGTGCAACAAGATAACCAATAAGTGCCGGAAGAATGCCAAACAACACCACGAGAATTGCATGATACAGCTTAAATATGTACAGCATGAGTTTATACGGTACAAAGATTGCAGTTGTTAATGCAATTATGAAACTTATAACTCCAAGTGCACGCTTCATTGATCCTTCGCTTAATTGCTTCACCCGCATTCCTGCGCCATACATCACTGCAAAAATAATCATGAAAAATGCAAATTTCAGCCAAACTGCAAATGATGCACTTCCGCTCATGTTGAAGAAGATATACTTGAGCTTTTTTGTGACAGGATCAAATGTTGCTGCATGTACAAGGAAAAGGTTTAGAAAAAAGAAAATAGTTGTAATTACTGAAATTCGTTGAAACTTTTTCATTTTTTTCCTATTCTGTTTTTACTATATTCTCTTTTTAGCTTCAAAATTCTTCATGAATGAACAAAGTGAGCAAATGTAGAATTTTGAGGAAGCACAATATTTAAATATTACTATTCTAATAAAATCCTAAATGTGAGGATTTTATGGAAGGCATTGTATTAGTTCCGGCACTGCTTATGGGTGTTATCATAGGCTTAGTAGAAGTATTCTTTGTCCATGCAGATGAAGCAGGCATGGGATGGTTAATGCACGCACTGCACGCACTGCCATTTACAATGCTCTTTGTTTTTGTCAGCATGAACATCAGTTTTGCATTGAGTTTGCTTAATTTCGCAATTACAGAAAATATCTGGGTTGACATAGGAATAAGAGTTGTTATTGGAATTATTGCAATGGTCAAGATAGGTGCAGCTGCTGCAATTGTCGGCCGTGTTGGAGAAAAATGGTATCACACAGTTGCAATCGGAATTCTTATTATTGTTGCACCGTATATCTGGATGCTTGTAGGTCCAACAATAACACCACTGTTGCCATCATGGGCGCAGTAATAATGCGTAATTTTTATATACTAGGATAATCTATGTATATAATAATGGGGGAAAAGCAATTGGTAAATAGTAATTTGTATTTCAGTTGCAGCAACAATGGTTATTTTATTTGACCTTTTTAACATGCCTGAAGATGTCTATGAAGTCATTTTTGCGACACCACAACAGAAAATAGTTGGTAAACTTCTTATGAACATGATCAAGGAAAAAGGAGGAGAAATTACAAAAACAGAGATGTCATTGTTTGCAACCCGGCTTCATGATGGCACACTAATTGCAGAGATTGATGAGCCAGGTTATTTGAATAAGAAAGTGAAGTTAAGCTATAACAAAAGACAATTCTATGACAGAATTCTCACACCAATGAAAGGAATGGGGCTTATTGAATACGATCTCTACAAAAAAACATACAAAATTTCTGACAAGTTCAACAAAGCACTTGTGAAGATTGGACTAATGTGGATGCGTGAATATAGGGAAAGTGAAATGATGAAGGAAAAAAGAATACACTAACGCCGCATTTTTGTGTCAATTTCCTGTGCAATCTTCTTTAGAGAGGTGCATGTTCTTGTAATGTCCTCTTCTATCTCTTCAATGAGTGCAGAAAGATTATTCACCCTAAGCATGTATCCTTTTTTTTCATGGACAACAAGACCTGTTTCCATAAGTTTATTGACATGATGGATCACTGTGCCGCGAGAAAGCTGGAGTTTGTCTGCCAATTGATCACTGCTTATGTTTTTATTATTCTTTGTTGCTTTAAGAAGTTCAATAAAAATGCGAAAGCAGCTTTTATCCTTATCACGAAGATTAAACAAACCAAGCGAAGTGCCGAACCATTGCAGTTCTTCATTGAGATTTGGTGTTGCAGGCCTTCGAATTTTAATAATAGTAATGCGTTGTTGGATCATAAAAAAGATAAGGCACTGTGTTTATTTAAACTTTATGAAAAGTTAACTACCTTCGACGTTTGCAAATAGTTCTCCTTGTACTGTATGGGAAAATGCAATGGAACTTGTTGCAGCATAATAGCCAACATTCACAGAAACTTTGTATTTATTGTCAGCAACCATTCCTCCTAAAGAAGCACAATCAGCAGCATTTACAACAAAATAGCCGCCATCAGAAACAGCAGTTCCTGATCCAGAACCATCTTCTCCAATACTTGTTGTTCCGTCATTTGCATAGATAGCGATAGTACAGCTGCCAAAGCCTTCCTGTGTTGTCGCATTGGTTGTATTTGTTAAAATATATATTGCCTGCCCAAGATTATTCTGAAGCCGTAGAGTAATATCTGCAGTGCTTCCATCAGTACTTAACAAATAATCCTTGCACAAAAACTGCGAGCCAAACGTACATCTTTCTGGCAGAAATTTT
>JAHFMP010000019.1:3913-10619 GCA_023267795.1 Candidatus Woesearchaeota archaeon
GCACCAATCATGATTAGGATTACAAGAAATGCCCATCCATAAGTCATTAAGAATTCCAATGCACCTTGTGCTTTTTTTGTATCACAATTATTCACCTCTAAAAAATCAGATCACTTATAGATATCTCTTCATGCTTCTTATATATAAAGTTTTTTAAAAATTCTTTATGAGCAAAGAGAATGTCAGGATTTTTTAGAAAAGTATATAAAAAGATAATAAGTTCAGAGTAAGTGGTTCAGAGAAAGAGAACGAGTAAACTATTGAGGGATGATTTATGGAAGAAGGAGAAGTACAAGGGGAAGTACGATTTTCAACAGCAGGTGCAATGAAAAAAGGATCTTTTATCATTATCGATAGTGTTGCGTGCAGAGTAACAGATACGCAAACAAGCAAGCCTGGAAAACATGGACATGCAAAAATCAGAATTACTGCAGTTGGAATTTTAGATGAGAAAAAAAGAGAATTAGTATGTCCTGCGCATGATAATGTAAATGCCCCTATTATTGAAAAAAGAACTGCACAGGTATTGTCTGTTTCAGGTGATACTGCAAATATAATGGATTCAGAATCATTTGAAACATTTGACCTTAACATTCCAGAAGAGCTTAAGGCAGATGTTGTGGAAGGCTGCAGCGTGCTGTATTGGATTATTACAGGAACAAAAGTTATGAAGCAGCTAAAATCAGAATAAAATCTAAAAGGATAAAAATAATATATGGAATATGGGAGGTGAAAAATTCTTCATGAGCAAATGTAGTTTGTGAGCAAATGTAGTTTGTGAATGTTGGAATTTTTATTATGGTGAGATTTCCAGAAGCAGAATCGCGGTTGTTCAAGAATAAGTTTGTCTGCAGAAATTGCAAGACAACGGTTCGCGGCTCAAACATGAAAGTTTTGGCAGGCAAAGTCTCTTGCAGAAAATGCAACTCAAAGGCACTGCGGCCAAAGAAGAAGAAATAACATGCAACAAAAATATTCAAAAAACTTTATTTCATGTATGATTGTAATTGTTTTTCTTTTAACTATTTTGAGTGCTGGCTGTTCTGATGATGATAATACTCTGGAAAAACTTCGCTCAAAAGAACATAGCTCATATTTTGTTGAGCCCGGTGAGAGTACGACAACTGTGACAATTACTGAACCAGAGCCTTCTTCTGATAAAGGCAAAAACACTGATTTGGATAGTCCTGTTGTTTATGTTTTTATCATTACCCACGTTGAAGAGCCAGATGGTACATCAAATAATCCTGATTTTGTAGCAGATGAAGATGTCTTTCATTTTCAGCGATCCATGGTGTTAGAATATGCAGAAATGTTATATAATGAAGGAGCAAAACTCAATTATCAATCAGACTGGAACTTTTTACAGGCAATGTTATTGTATGATGATGGAGAGAATACAAATGGCAAAAATCTTGCACAATATTTAGCAGAAGACCTTCATTTTGCTGTTGATCCCCACGCACATGAATCAAAATATAATTATGCAGATGTTGCTTATTTAATAACGCAGGTTTTAGAAGATGATAGTCCTCCTCAAGTTGCAGGTGGAGGTATTTATTATCCGATATCAAGCTCCAAGATAGATCATCTCAATAGCAAAATACAAGGAAAAGTGTATGACTATACATGGAGCCCGGATATTTTATTGTCAGGTGGAACATTATTCCATCAAGGAGAGGATGCAGAAGTTTCAGGAGTATGGAATCCGGCAAGCAGCAAAGAATATTTCACTCATGATGAAAACAAGGCTGCAACTGTTGGAACATATACAGGAGATGTTAAGGGAATATTATATTTACTTGAATTAGCACAGAAAGGAGAGCTTGATAGTAATAAAATATATACAGCATCATTAAATTATCATCAACGTAATATAGACAGTTCTGCAGATATAGAAGAAATCAGAAAAGAGATTGAATTAATAAAAGAAGCTGATGAAGGCCACATTATTGTCTTTGCAACAATGCAGGAGATCGTGGAAGATTGGAAGGAAAAGTATAATAGTGCGCCAAATATTCTTTATGCAGAAAACTATGATGTGCCAGGAGATTGGAAATGAAAATGTTCATTTACTAATTCTATTAATAATTTATGTAATTTTTCCCAATCACATCCACAGGATAGAACATTTAACTTCGGAATCTATTCCGAGAAAATAGCTAAAAGTTCGGAATAGAAACCGAAATATTTAAATACCCAATGATGCTACTAAGAATAATGTTCGAAAAAATTTTAACAGAACAAAACAAACAATGGGTAGGAGCTTCATCAGAAACTGGATTTCTTCGAGACAAAATAAAGGAGATTCTTCTTTATGCTAATAAAAGACAAATTCTTGTTATTACTGGAATCAGGCGATGTGGAAAAAGCTATTTGTTAAAGCAGATTATTCAACACCTCCTACAGAATAAGATACATAAAAAAAATATATTATTTCTAAACCTTGAACAGCCATCATTTGATGAGGTGCGGGAAAAAGTTGTTTATCTTGACAAAATTTTTGAAGAATTTATGAGTTTGACAGAACCGAGTGGGAACGTATTTCTTTTTCTGGATGAAGTGCAGTTTTTTCACAATTGGCAGGTATTTGTTAAAGCAAAATATGAGACAGAACAGGTAAAGTTTTTTCTGACTGGTTCAAATTCATGGCTTCTTTCTTCTGAATATGCGACAATGCTTTCAGGAAGAACAATTCATTTTGAACTCTTTCCATTTAGTTTTAGAGAATTTCTTCAGACAAAAAAAATAGATGGAAACAACAGGATACTGCTTGCATCCAATCAAAGAGCTATAAAAAAAGCATTTCAAGAATATGTATCTTGGGGGGGATTTCCAGAAGTATTATTAACAGAAGGAGAAGAACAAAAAAAAGAACTGCTTATTAATTATTATAACACTATTGTCTATCGCGATGTTATTCCACGTTTTCATATAGTTAATATCAGGCAAACACAAGAGCTTGCGCATTATCTTATTTCAAACCCGGGAAAAATATGCAGCTATAATCAACTCAGCAAAACATTAGGGTTATCAGATAAGACAGTCAAAGAATACATTAAATATTTTTCTCAAGCCTATCTTTTATTTGAAGTAAGCAAGTATTCAAATTCTCTTAAAAAACAGCTTGTCAATCCCAAAAAGATATATGTAAGTGATATTGGTTTTACAAAAGCATTGGGATTTAGCTCAACAGAAGATTCAGGCCGTATTTTGGAAAACTGTGTTTTTATTGAATTAAAGAGAAGAAAAAAAGAAGTATATTATCATAATGAGAATAAAGAATGCGATTTTGTTGTGCGAGAAGCAAGAAAGATTGTCCAAGCAATCCAAGTGTGTCAGGTTCTGCATAAGGAAAATAAAGATCGAGAAATAAAAGGGCTTCTTGATGCAATGAAAATCTATAATCTCAAAGAAGGACTTATACTTACTGAAGATCAAGAAGAAATTATTAAAGAAGAAAAATGTTCAATTCATGTTATTCCTGTCTGGAAATGGCTCCTCTCCTAAATGGCTCCTCTCCTAACAGTCCGAAATTCCACTATGTATGATATGTGATGGTGTAATTCTTGTAAAAAAAACTGAAATGCAGATAGGTTTCTAAAGACAGAACAAAAATAATGAGGCACTTCAAAGAGTTTAATTTATGAAATTCTTTGGATACTTTTTCAGTGGAAATTTGATCTGCTTCTTTCATTCTCTCTTCAATTTTCTTACTTCTATAAGAAAGCACTATTATTTTTTAAATGTTGTCAAATTTTTCTCCTCTTGTTTTCCACCAACTCGTCATAAGCTCTTTCACTAAAGGAACAAAAGAAACAACAATAATCCCCATAATCACCAGCGTAAAGTTTTCTTTGACAATCGGAATATTTCCAAAATAATAGCCACCTGACAAGAACACAATGCACCATAATACAGCACCGACAATATTATAGGCAACAAATTTCAACCAGTTCATTTTTCCAATGCCTGCAACAAACGGTGCAAATGTTCTGATGATAGGCATGAATCGTGCAGCAATGATTGTTTTTGGCCCATGTTTCTCGTAAAATGCCCTTGTCTTCAGCAAATAATCTTTGTTGAAAAGCAGTGATTTCTCTTTTTTGAATATTTTTGGTCCAATGTAATTTCCAATAGAATAGTTTAGAAAATCACCGAGAACAGCGGCAAGGAAAATTATGAAAAATAGCCATGAAAGATTCAAAGAGCCAAGCGCAGCAAATGCTCCTGCTGCAAACAATAGGGAATCCCCTGGTAAAAATGGGGTGATAATTAATCCTGTTTCGCAAAAAATGACAAGAAACAGAATTGCATATGTCCAGATGTCGTATGTTTCAATAATCCATTGAAGATGGATGTCAAGATGGAGAATAATATCGAGAAATGTTGTAAAAAATGTTTGCAATATATCGAGCATGGAACAATGAAACAATTCTTATTTGATAAATGTTGTGGTTTGGCACATAAAAAGAAAAAATAAGGAATAAGAAACTATTTATACAAGCAAAGGCTGCAACATACTATGAAAAACAAAAATGTTATTTTATTGTTCATAAGAATTATGCTATTCGTACTTTTTGTGTTTGCATTCCTTGTTTCTTGTTCAGAAACTGATACCAGTCCTTCTCCAAGAGAACCACAAGATAATAAAGAACATAATAAAGAACAAACCCAAGCAGATACACAGGTTCCTTCTGATACAGATGAAACTTTAGCAGAAAAAGACTACATTTTGTTTACTCTAAATTACAACGACTGGACATTCCCTGACAAAAGCATTGCTGCACTGGAAAAAGTTATAGAAATCCATGAAAAATATAATGTGCCTGTTGACATTTATATTTCTGATCCCACTTTTCAGAATCTCATGACTATGGCACCAGATGTTGTTGAAAAACTTAAAACTTCTTCAGTGGTTGCAGTTTCGTATCACATCAGGCCACCAATGCCTGCATATAAAAACTTTGATTTTCTTGGCTTGGAAGAAATGTCTGATCAAGAACGCTATGAAACTCTTCTTTCTTATGAAGAGCATAAACTTGATTTAGAAACAGGAATGCCCATCCTTGATAAACCAGGAGGCTATCAATATCTCAAAGAAATTATTGGCTATGCACCGATAACTGTCGGGATTCAGGGTGTAGGTTTAATTGCAACAACAATGAAAAAAATCTATGCAGAAAAAGGAGCAACATTTATGGTCAAGCATACAGGTGATCTTGATAGTGATAGTGCAACTACAAAAAATTTTAAACTAGGAGAAAAAGATGGGGCATTATTTATTCGGCCAGAGGACATTGCATTCAAATGGTATGAATATGCAAATATGTATGGCACTGATGAAAAAGCTGCAGGGAAAGTTATTGAAGATGCAATTCTTGCAGAAGATCAGAAAGATACATCGCTTTTTATCAATATCAAGATGCATGAAAACAATTTTTTTTCAGAAGGAAATGCGGCAATGTGGGATGTGTATGGAAAGGATCACAAACCGCCTTTTGATCTTTCTGCTGCATATGAGCATGCTTTTATGACAGATCAGGAAATTGAAGATCAGTGGATATTTTATGAAAGTGCAGTTGCGTATGTTGCCCATCATCCTGAACAGTATACTGCTATTAATTCATTTGATTTGAAGGAAATGATTGAGATTTAGAAAAGTTTAAATAACATCATCTCTTCTTTTTTGCTATGGAGATATTTGGATATTCTATTACTTTGACTTTTGATTTAATCCTTTTTATTCTATTTATAGCTGTTTTAGGAATCACCATTTATTTCAAGCGAAAAGAACTTGATGTTCAAAAAATTGTGCATCCTTTTATTTACATCATTATGCATCGGACAAGCTGGGGACTTGAATGGATGGACAAGATTTCTTCAAAATACAGAAATGCTGTCCAGCTCTTTGGCTATATAAGTGTTGGCATAGGATTTGTGGGAATGATTTATGTTTCATTGAGCATATTGCTGTTTTTCCTACAGCTTATTTTCAAGCCAACACTGGAAACAGCAGGAGTTTCCCTCGTGCTTCCGTTTACAAACATTCCTGGAATTGGCTATCTCAGCTTCACGCACTGGATTTTGTCTATTTTTATTCTTGCAGTTGTCCATGAGTTTAGCCATGGTGTTGTTGCACGCGCGCATAACGTGCCTGTCAAATCCAGCGGCTTTGCTGTGTTTGCATTATTGATTCCAATAATTCCTGCAGCATTTGTAGAACCAGATGAAAAAAAACTTGGAAAAATGTCAGGCATTGTCCAGTACTCTGTGTTTGCAGCAGGGCCAATGGCAAATCTTGTTTTTGCTTTTTTGATTGTTTTCTTGTTTCCTTTTGCAGGAGACATGACAGGCTCCACTCTCGCTCCTTTTGAAGAAAAAATAACAACCCCAGTTGGGTTCACGTACGAAATTCTGGCAAATGAAACCTATCCTGCCTATGCAGCGCATGTTCCTGACGGTATTCTTTCTTCTATTGATGGACAGAGCGTTGAGGACTACAGTGCATTTTATTTATATGCATCATGCCTGCATCCAGAGCAGAAAGTAACATTAGGAACAGAGAAAGGAAATTACAGCATTGTCACAATTCCAAATCCTGAGAAACCTGAAAAAGGATTTATTGGCATGAAGCCTGTGCATAATGAGCGAAGAATAAATACAGAATATGCATGGCTTGCACCAGTGTATTATTGGATTAAGG
>JAHFMP010000020.1 GCA_023267795.1 Candidatus Woesearchaeota archaeon
ACGTAACAAAAACTCCGCGTTTGTAATCCATTACCAAATACAGTAAGAGATTTATTTTCAAGCGCCTGAATAATAAAAGCAGGAATTACACGACCGTCATTTTTACGCATTAACGGCCCATATGTATTGAATATTCTTACTATCTTTGTATCCATCTTATAAATACGATAATACGCCATTGTCAATGCTTCTGCAAAACGCTTTGATTCATCGTAACAACTTCGGATTCCTACTGAATTTACATTTCCCCAATAAGATTCAGGTTGCGGACTAATGAGCGGATCTCCATATACTTCTGATGTTGAAGCAAGCAAAAATACTGCCTTTTTTTCCTCAGCAAGTTGCAACATATTCTTTGTTCCTAGTGCACCTGCATCTAATGTTTCAATTGGAAACTTCTGATAGTCAATAGGAGATGCAGGACTTGCAAAATGCAAAACATAATGAATTTCTCCAGAGACACGCAATTGTTGTGTTACATCATGCTTGGTATATGTAAAATATTCATTGTTTTTTAATTGTTCAATATTCTTTGCATTTCCTGTAATAAGATTATCAACACAAATAATCTTGAACCCTTTTTTAAGCAAAAATTCGCATAAGTGACTTCCTAAAAAACCAGCTCCTCCTGTAACAATACATCTCTTCATATTTTCATTTCCCCTCTTTTTCTACAGTCATATGCAATCCTTGTTTTAGTACTATTTTTGGTTCCCAGCCAAGAAGCTTTTTTGCACGATTGATATCCAACGCACCATGCTGTACTTCTCCAACTATTTTTTCTCCATATTGTGCTTTTTTTGTGAAATTCATTTCTGTTTGTAAAAGCGAGAAGATGGTATTGACAGATGTTTGTTTGCCTGTTCCTATATTAAAACAAGTATTTTCTCCTCTCGTCAAAGCAAGTAGATTTGCCTCTACAACATCCATAACATGAATATAATCTCTTGTCTGTTCTCCATCTCCAAAAATAACTGGCTCTTGATTTTTCTGCATATTGTTAATGAAAATTGCAATAACGCCAGCTTCTCCTTTTGGATTCTGCCTTGGGCCATACACATTTGCGTATCGCAGTATTATAAATGGAAGTCCATAAAGAGAATTACACATTTCAACATACTTTTCTCCTGTATATTTTGAAAGTCCATACGGAGAAAGTGGTTTTGGAGTATAGCTTTCCAGTGTTGGAACAGAAGCATTTCCATAGATTGCTCCTCCAGAAGAAATAAAAATAAAACGTTGCACTTTCGCATCAAGAGAGCAGGCAAGAACATTTACTATACCTATAACGTTTGTTTTTGCATCATATACTGGGTCTTCTACTGATCTTCTCACATTCACCTGTGCTGCATGATGATTGACAACATCAGGCCTTTCTTTCTGAAAAATCATTTTGAGTTCATTAGACATGACATTACAGGAATAGAGCCTTGCTTTTGGATGTATATTTCCTTTTATTCCTGTTTCAAAATTATCAACAACTATGACATCATGGCCTGCTTTACAATAAGCATCTACTACATGGCTTCCAATAAATCCAGCACCACCTGTGACAAGTATTTTCATATAGATCCCTCTTGCCATACATTTCTGCCTACACCAATGTATCTAAAGCCAAGTGCGTGTACTTCTTTTGGATCATAAATGTTTCTTCCATCGACAATTGTTGGTTGTTTCATTACGTCTCTTATTTTTTTTAAATCAAGATACCTAAATTCATCCCATTCAGTCACAATGACAATGCATTCTGATTCTGCTGCTGCTTCATAGGTATTTTGACAATACTGAATTTTTGGAAAGAGCTTTTTTGTATTTTCCATTGCAACAGGATCAAACGCCTGTACTATTGCTCCAGCAGCAAGCAACTCTTGGATAATAATATGTGCTGGTGCGTCTCTGATGTCATCTGTTTTTGGCTTAAAGGAAAGACCAAGAACAGTAATTATTTTTCCATGTAGATTTCCAGCAAGTTTCTCTATTTTTGGCAGTAGTGATTTCTTTTGTTGTGTATTTACTTCATGCACAGCTCGTAACAATTGAAAAGGAACACGCAGTTTTTCTGCTGTATAGATAAGTGCTTGTACGTCCTTTGGAAAACAACTGCCACCCCAACCAACACCAGCTTGTAAAAATCTAGAACCTATTCGCTGATCCAAGCCAATTCCTTTGGAAACCTCTTTGACATCACCACCTGCTTTTTCGCAGAGTTGTGCAATCTGATTCATAAAAGAGATCTTTGTCGCAAGAAATGCATTTGCAGCATATTTGATAATTTCAGAACTTTTGATATCTGTAATGAATATTGGTTTTTCTGTTCTTTCGATTCCTTTATAGAGGTTTGTTATTATTTCTTTTGCATTTTCGTTTTCTACCCCAATTACTATTCTGTCAGGGTTCATAAAATCATAAATTGCTTCTCCTTCTCTAAGAAATTCTGGATTAGAAACAAGATCAAAATGAAATTTCTCCCCACTAATTTGATTTTTTTGAATAATTGCTCTAACATTATCTGCAGTGCCAACAGGAACAGTACTTTTATCTACAATTACTTTGTATCCATTCATATATTTTCCAATTGTTTCTGCAACATCATACACAAAGCGAAGATCAGCTTGCCCATATTCTGATTGAGGAGTTCCTACAGTAATAAAAATAATATCAGCAGTTTCTACTGCTTCTTTAGCATTGGTTGTGAAGAAAAGACGATGTTCTGTACTATTTTTTACAACAAGCTCAGGAAGTCCAGGCTCAAAAATAGGAAGAATATTTTTCTTGAGATTTTCAATTCTCTGTTCATCAACATCTACACAAAGTACAGTATGACCAAGATTTGCAAGGCATGCTCCTGTCACTAAACCGACATAGCCAGAACCAAAAATAGAGATATTCATACGACGAAGAACAGCTGGATGATTTATATAGTTTGTGAGCAAATATTCTGGAAGCCTATAAAAATTTTCCATAAACTTTATAAATAAAATAAATTTCCATCTTCTTGTGAACGGCCATAGTGGTGTGGCTCTACCTGTTCCCATTTCGAACACAGCCGTCAAGAACACCCACGTTTCATGTTGTACTACGCTTTTGCGTGGGAATCATGAATAGCTGTTCCTTTTTCTTATTGTTCTGCACGGTAAAAATTGGAAAAATACAGCAACATTTAAAAACATCAATAATAAAAAGTTTTCAGATGACAAAAAAATGTATTATCTGTGAAGATAAAGCACAGTATGCCATTAAAAATACCAAGGATTATTACTGTCAAGAATGTGCTTCTGAACAATTCAAGGATATTTCATATCTGATCCGTGTTGAGGATGCATTGAAGCAATCGAAAGAAAATACTCAAGCAATTGATTACCCTGAAGAATAAATGACAAAAAAAGAATAATTTATTTTGCATCTACAATTTGTTCTCTTACATTGAAATTATTTCCGCAATAAACACACTTTTTCTTTTTCCCAAATAACGTGTCTGCTTTCAGTGGAATATATTTCATCCTGTTCCTGCACTGTGGACACTGAAGGAGAAAAATGGTTGGCATCTTATTTCTTTTGTTTATTCTTTTTTTCTTGCATTGGTTGAATAATAGAATGATCCAGTGTTTTTCCAACATCTTTTTCATATCCTTGCACAAACGATGCTTCTTCTGGTTTAATTTCATCCTCATCAATCATTTCTTCTCTGTTTTGAGAAATTTCTATATCTTGCTCTTCTTCTTCTGTAATAACTGCTTCTTCGAGTTTTTTCTGTGTTTCTTCAGATCCTTTAATATGTTTGAACATTTCACGCGCAGCTTGTGCATCACGGAGATCAAAGTAATCAAAGAATTTTTCTGTTAACTTTAACATGAATGTTCTTCCATATTTTTCTTTTATCAAAAATCCCATTTTTTCGAGTTCTGCAATATGTTCATATGCTTTGTTTGTACGAATAGCTATTACCTCACTCTGCGTAATTGGTTGTTTCCAGGCAATCACTGCAAGAGTTTCCATCATAGTTTTTGTCAGTTCTGTGTTAGGATTGATTTTTCGCACTAACGGCAGATATTTTTCTCTGGTGGTGAGTTTCCAGAAATTGTCTTCTTGAACTAACATGATAGAACTCTGCTGTTCGTCGTACTCTTTTTGTAATTGCTCCAATGCATCTTTAATAGCAGATGCTGAAGAAATAGTAAGATGCATCTTTAATTCTTCAATAGTCATCTTCCTTCCACTTGCAAAAAGTAGTGCTTCAATTTGGTTTTTTACTTCATTTATCACATGAGAAATAACCTTAACTATCTTTATATGTTTTTCTAATTTTTGTAATTTAAAATTTCTTAAATCTTCCAGCAACTTCCAAAAGATCAACATGACCAATAAATGTTTGCCTGCAACAATATCTCTTTAAGCCTAAAGAGTCTAGAATATTCTTGCGGTTCTCTCCTTTTTCAATGCGCTTTTGATATTCTTCCCAGAGGTGTGCAATTGGTTTTCCACAACTGTAACAGCGTATTTGAATAATCATGTTCTCACCTGTAGGACTTCTGCACTTTTGCTCGTGCTTGTCCGTGACTGTTTGGTTTTGCTTGTTCCTTGCGTCTAACATCAGCAACAAGCAATTGTCTATCATACTCTAAAAATGTATTTTTTAGGAGAGCACTATTCGTATAAGCAACGAGTGCCCGAGCAATAGCTAAACGAGCAGCATCTGCTTGACTGGTTATACCACCGCCAGCAACAGTAACCGAAATATCAACATCGTGTGCAAGTTTATCAGCTAAAAGAAGTGGTTCCATGATGCGCATCTGAATCATTTCTGGTTGTAGAGAAGATAATAATTTGTTGTTAACATGAACAATTCCTTTTCCTGGTTGTATTGTTGCACGGGCAATTGCTCGTTTTCTTTTTCCTGAAGTTTGTGTTATTTTATTCATTCCTGTTCACCAGTGCGTTTTGCGCCAAGTGCTTGAGATATTTCTCGAATAGAAACATATTTCAAGTTTGGTACTTTTGTTATTTTTGAATTTTCTACTGTTTCCATTTTTTGCTCTTTAAATTGATAAGGAACACCAATGTAACACATGATGCGTTGATATGCCAATCTTCCTTTTTCTTGTTTATGCGGTAACATTCCTCGAATCATTCGTCGCACTAATCTATCTGGTTGGCGATGGTAAAAAGGGCCAGTTGCCCAGGTTCCCATCGAACGTTTTCGTTTGAATTCATCTAAAACATGTTGTCGTGTACCTGTAATGTATGCTTTTTCACAGTTGACTACTGCTATTTCTTCTCCTAACAGTGCTTGCTTTGCAGCATATGTTGCAAATCTGCCAACAATGAGATCTTTTGCATCAATAATTATCATATTTTCTACCCAATAATGCGTACTTCTTTTGCTTTTGGATTCCTCTGAAGCAATTCCAAAAGTGTCTGCGCTTTTCCTTTTGCTTGTTCAATCTTTGTCTTTGCTTCTTTCGAGAAGCTGTATGCAGCTATAGTAAGCGGTTGTGTGAGTTCTCCTGTTCCAAGAACTTTGCCTGGAACAACAACAACCTCATTTTTTTGTGCATGTCTATTAATTCTTGAAAGATTCACCACTCTTCTTTTTGTAGTGCTTCCAGCTAATTCAGCTGCAATGACTTTCCATATTCCAATACCTTCTTTTGAAGATACATGTCGCAATGTTTCAATAACTTGTTGTAATTCAGGATTTGTTTTTTTTTGATTCATATCTATTCACTTGTTATAATAAAAATGAGGAGGACGTGATTCGAACACGCGCACCCACTAAGGGACTAGCCCCTCAAGCTAGCGCATTTGACCAGGCTCTGCCACCTCCTCATTATGGATAGCATTACCTTATTTATTGAGTTCTTTTAAACAAGCATCAAATGCATCAAGATGCTCGTCAAAGAGTTCAATAGCTTTCTGTACAATGACTTTTGCGTCCAATTGTCCCCATGATTCTATGTGGAAGATTATATTTTTATCATTATACTCAACTTTTATAACATCATCACAAATACCATCAACTGCATCAACAAGAGCATTGTCAAGAATAGATGCTTTATCTATCTTACCACTTTTATCAAATATTTGTTGAGGATACAGGTGTTTGTTTTTTTCCAGTTGATCACTTTTTTGATTGATAGTGATTATTGGTTCATAACTATACCAAACAAGTCCAGGGCTCCACTTTGCATGTTCTTTTCCTTTTCCTAAAATTGCAGTTGCCTGCAGTTCTAGTTCTTGTCCTTTCAGCAAAATGCAAATTGGCATTTCTGGATATACAGGAATAATCTTTGGATCTTTTGGTTTCAGTGAAGAGGCATACACAGTGCATGGTCCTTTTGCTTTAAGCGTAAGCATTGTTTCGCATGCAGCAGAGCCATCATCTTCTGGCCCTTTTTTCATTCTATATGATTTTAAGTCAGTGGCTAATGGAATCAAACCCAAACGATGTGCAATGGTTTCATCATACATTGCAGAGGTGTTCTTTGCAAATTCAACATCTTCTATCGCCATTGTTGGCACTTCAGAAATCATAAGGCGCCGCAATGCATTTGCATATGCAGGAGTTGTGCCTCTGATCATAAAAGACAAATACAATTTATCCTTTGCTTTTTCTAAGATGCGAATTTCCATTTTTCTACTCTTTTATACTCTTCTTCCTCTTTTACCACCTTTTTTTCGGCAGGTATCATGAGGGATAGGAGTAACATCTTGAATAATCCCTATGCGAAGACCCATTCTGGACAATGCCCGAACAGCAGCCTGTGCACCTGGTCCAGGATTATGTGGACCATTATGACCGCCAGGAGCTTTGATTTTAACATGAATAGCAGTAATTCCTTTTTCAAATGCAATCTCTGCAGCTTTTTTTGCAGCACTCATTGCAGCAGTCGGACTGCTTTCCATTCTGTGAGCTTTGACAACTTGACCGCCACTGGTTCGTGCAATAGATTCAGATCCAGTAATATCTGTGATGTGAATAATTGTGTTATTATATGATGAATAAATGTGACACAGTCCCCAGCGTAATGGTCCTCTTCTTCTTTCCATTTGTGGCTGCTCAATAACATTTTGTTCCATGGTGTTTCACAATACTCATTTTCATTATTTTTTCTGAAATTTTTTTACGCGTTCAGGATGGTCTTCTTTGAATAATGAAGATGCTGGTGAAAATCCAACAATTGCTTCTTCTTCTAATGTAATAAGATAACTTGGTGAGCTTACTTTTTTATCTCCAACAACAACATGCTTGTGCGTTATCATTTGTCGTGCTTGTTTAACATTAGTGGCAAGTCCTTTTTTTACAACAAGTGTTTGCAATCTTCTGTTCATAATGTCTTTCAACGTTAATCCTAATATCTGATCAATAGTGGCATCTGCACTGACAAAGCCATATCTCTGGAGTTTTTTAATGAGGTTTTGTTTTTCCAGCATTGCTTGTCTGCTGGACGCAACAATAAGTTTCTTCGCTTGTGTCGTAAAATTTCTCAGTAATGCATCCATCTTCCAAATTTCTTTTTTGTTTTTTACACCATATTCCCGCACAATATTTTTTTCAGTTTCTATGCGCGCCTTTTGCCATGGATGGCTTGGCGGAGTGTATTTTTTTCTTATTTTTTTTGGATCTCCCATTTTAACCTAATTTTTCGTATTATTTTTTCTTGTCATCACTAGTTGCTGCTTTTGCAGCAGCTGTTTTCATGACACCAACTGTTTTTCCTTTGTTCTTTCTAAAGTTAGATCGCAATTTCTGGCCTCTTGTTGGCAATCCAAGAGCATGGCGCATTCCTCTGTATGCTTTTATTTTCTTCAAGCGCCTTACATCATTATCTTGTATAAATTTTATTGTTGGTCCAAGAAGATGATAGTCTTCTCCACTTTCATAATCTTTTCGCCTGTTCAAAAACCAAGATGGAATTCCGTGTTTTGCAGGATTTGTAATAACTGATTCAAGAGCAGCAACTTCTTTGTTGTTCAATTCTCCAGTTTTGTGCATAGGATTTATTTTTGTGAGTGCACATGCCATATTTGCATAGCTAAATCCCACTCCTCTAATGCTGAGGAGAGAGTATGCTATAGGTTTGTTGCCATTTAAGTCACTGTTTGCAATACGAACTAAATATTTGAAGGTTGGTGATCTTTGTTCTTCAGCCATTGTTTTCACATGATTTATTATTTGGTTTTCCGAGAATTCACAGAGTTGATAATTTTTCCCAAGAAAAATTATATTCTCCCTAAAAACGCTCCTTCGAACTCGGGAACGATTCTTAGAATCTTAGGGTTATTTATAAAGATTGTTGTTTTGGATTTGTGAGCTAATAATCGCTGTCATAATAATATTTATAAAAGAGCAGAAAAATCATATCAATTATATTGACCGCAGTAGTTTAATGGTAGAATATGGGACTGTGGAAGTTCTTGCAGACATCCTGTGACGAGGGTTCGATCCCCTCCTGCGGTCCTTTTTTATTCACCCAAAATTGATTGTTCCGTTTGCAATAAGTATGAGCAGCCAACCAAGCCCAATAAGGATAATTCCAATTGCCAAACGCATATAATGTTTGTATGCATGTTTCCACATTTGAATAGTATGAATTTTCATGCCAGAGTATACTAATACTAAAATGATCAGAAGAGGGAGCACGAAAATAAGATTATATAGTGCAAGTAAAAGTACAGCAGTAGTATTGAAATTCTGTGAAAGGAGTAATGTAATGGCAAGATAAGGGCCTCCTGTGCATGGCAATTCAACAGCAGCAACAAACATTCCTAAAAAAAGCAGTGATGGTAATGTTATTTTTTTTGTGAGTTTATGGATTCGCTTCGCATGTTTTGCCGAAATTGCAAGACTAAATCCTTTTCCGTACCAAAAAAAGTCTTTGACTTCTAAAATGCCTCCTGCAACAACCAAACAGGCAACAAATAGAGAAATGTATTGTGCAATAACAAGCGGAATAGTGTGAAGAAAATACGTAAGCCCAAGCCCTGCACTAAAATATGTAATATACACTGCACTGATGTATAGAATCCCAAACAATAATATTTTTCGCCGTGATTTTCGAAAAACAACAAAAGTAGATAACAAAAGTATCAAAACACCAATAGCACATGGATTAATAGAATCAACTATTGCTGTAATAACAACTGTTCCTATTGTGGGAAGTGATGCTTCAACAACCATAGTTTCATTCTCCTTATCTTTCCCCAAAAATAATTGTTATT
Organism: Candidatus Woesearchaeota archaeon; assembly: GCA_023267795.1. Lineage (GTDB taxonomy): Archaea > Nanobdellota > Nanobdellia > Woesearchaeales > DSVV01 > JACRPI01. Next base: position 9,220 of record JAHFMP010000020.1, read on the forward strand.
TTATCTCCAGGTGGCACATATATTTCAGGACTGATAATATAACCATCAATGTCTGATACTGCAGTAACACTTGTTCCTTTTTGTACATACATAGAAAGTGTTCCAGTGCTTCCATCTGGACAGTGGTCTCCATTATGCCAGTAGAGAGTTGTCTCATTTTTTTGTGGAATACCAATATAAGTATCAGTTAAAACACCTCCTATTGATTCAAAAAATCTTCCAAGAGAAGCATCTTGAAGACTAAGGAGTGTTCCCTCTACATGAATGCGATAATCATTATGGTGGTGTAGTGTTGCTGTCCCAACTTTATTAGAAATGCCTGTTGATTCCAGGAGTAGTTGTTTTTCTCCACATATAATTATTTCAAAATCTGCATGCCAATGCACAGGCCCTTTTGTTTCTGAAATAATATTTGTAAAAAGCGTATGCATCAATAAATAGAGCGTTGTCATGCTGACCAAAACAACAAAACAGGCAAATGCTATTTTTTTGTATGTGTTGTTCATTCGCTTCTTATTCGTTGCAAAATATATAAACATTACTGAAAATCGCTAATTTTAAATAGGATAATTGCTCAAAAAATGAAAAAAAGGTGAAAGTATGAAAAAAATTGCAATGATTGTTTGTATTTTTGTGTTATTTTTGTTTGTTGGCTGCCAAAGCCGTATTGTTGGCAATGATGTAACTGGAGAAGTTGTGAGTAGTGTGGATTATGGTGCTCCAGACTATGGAATAGAAAAGCAAAAGAGACAAGGAAATGAGTTTGTGACAGTAAAAGAATTTCATATTATTGCAGAAGATCAGTACAGGCCAAACTATTTAGTTGTTAATCAAGGGGATGTTGTTCGCTTGGTGATTTATGCAAGCACGCACAATAATGGCATTGTGATTCCTGAGTATGGTATTAATGAATTTTTAGAAGAAGATAATTATAAAACAATTGAATTTATTGCAGACATTCCAGGGATGTTCAGTTTCTATTCCAATGTTTATGTTGGTCCAGAAACAAAGTATATGAATGGCAAGCTTGTTGTTGTCGAGGAAGCAGTAGAATAGTTTTTCCTTTCCTTCTATTTCTCTCACTCTTGTGTTTTTGCATCAATATAATACCATTTGATAAGAATAGCACAGCCTGTAATTGCCATAACTCCTGTTAATAATTGTCCCATGGTAAGAAAGTTAAATAGAACAAAACCAAGTTGTGCATCTGGTTGCCTAAAAAACTCAATAAAGAAGCGGAACGTGCCATACAAAGTAACAAAAGTCCAGAAAAGTGTTCCTTTGTAAAGGTTTTCTTTTTCCTTTAGCAGCCAAAGAACTACAAATATCACAAAATTTTTTGCTGATT